>JBMOGO010000016.1:0-42847 GCA_049318305.1 Polymorphobacter sp. | reverse complement strand
AGAACCACGAGAAGTCGCACCGGACGCTGCAATTCGTCGGCCAGGTGTTTCGCTTTGCCGCAGCCAATCAGATCGCCCCACGCGACCCGACACGCGACCTGCGCGGGGCGCTGACCAAGCGCCAGCCCAAGCATCATGCCGCCATCCTCGAGCCCAAGCTCGTCGGCGACCTGCTGCGCGCCGTCGACGGTTATGAAGGTCAGGGCATCCCCGTCACGCGTATTGCCCTCCAGCTGTCGCCGCATGTGGATGCCGTGCTTGGCGCCCAGCTCCGCCAGCGTCAGGTCCCCGCGGATCGCCTCCAGCGCAACCTTGGCCTTGAAATCCGCGCTGTAGCGCTTTCTCGTCGTCTTCATTCCCGTCAATCCTTCAGATCGGGAATAGCTTAACACCCTGTCCAGTTTTGCGGGACCACCTCACCAGGAGCCCATCTGTGCTGGACGATTGGCCGCTTCTCGACCTTCGTACATCGAAGGGAATGGAGCGAATGCTGCCATTGTGCTGACACTGTATTCGAGCACACACGCAAAGGCCCCTGAGCGGGGATTTCATCTAGTGATTTCAATTTCGCCGATGGTGCTGTCGGGGAGGATTGAACTCCCGACCTCAGCCTTACCAAGGATGCGCTCTACCACTGAGCTACGACAGCATTCCGGCGAAGGTCCGGGCCTATGGGGTAGGGGAAGCGGGCTGTCAAGAAAGCCCGTGCTGGTTTAGACGGAGCAAATGGAAAAGAAGCCCGAGAAGACCGTCGAAACGGCGCGGCAGGAACGCTTGACGGCTGCGTTGCGCGCCAACTTGGCGCGGCGCAAGGCGCGTGACCGGGCGACGCCGCAGCCGCCGAGCGACGACTGAGGTGGTAGGATCTCCGGTGGGCAAGGCCGCCAGAGGCGCTAACCCTTCGCCGCGATCGCCGCCGTCACCGCGCCAGTGACTTCCGCCGACATTGGCGTCGATTTCGACGGGAAGGCCGCGATCAGCCGGCCATCGCGCCCGACCAGATACTTGTGGAAATTCCACTGCGGCGTCTTGTCCGGCCCCAGCTTCGTTGCAGCCCAGCGGTAGAATGGCGCTGCGTCGGCGCCCTTGACGGTGCTTTTTTCGGTCAGCGGGAATTTGATGCCGAACTTGGATTCGCAGAAATCCTTGATCTTGCCGGCCTCTTCATACTCCTGCCCGCCGAAGTCGCCGGATGGCACGCCGATGACGGTGAAGCCCTTGGCCTTGTAGGCGTCCTGGAGCGCCTGCAGGCCTTCATACTGCGGGGTATAGCCACAGAAGCTGGCGGTGTTGACGACGAGCAGCACCTTGCCCTTGTACTGGCCAAACGGCATCGGCTTGCCGTCGATGGTCTTCATGGTGAATTCGAACGCCGAATTTGGGCCAGGCGGGGAGGCTGCGACCAGCAGGACGGCGGCAACCGCGGCAGCAACGGATTTCAGCATCGAATCATCTCCTTGTGGCGCATTCCATTATCATCAACCGCCCGGCCGGCGGAACCGTGTCAGATAGGCGCGGTCGCCTGCGCCAGCCATTGTTGCCCGGCGTCATCGAGCTGCGGCCCGATCTCGGCGGCGACACGCGCGTGATAGGCATCGAGCCAGGCGCGTTCGGCGGTATCGAGCAGCCCGGCATCGATGAGGTTGCGGTCGATCGGCGCCAGCGTCAGCTCGCGGAACCCGAGCAGTGGCTTTTCGGCGCCGGACACGTCGCGCGGTTCGACAAGCACCAGATTTTCGATGCGGATGCCATATTCGCCGGCCTTGTAGTAACCAGGCTCGTTGGACAGTATCATGCCGGCGACGAGCGGCTCGTCATTGCCGGGTTGGCTGCTCCAGGCGGCGGCGATGCGCTGCGGCCCCTCATGCACCGACAGGAAGCTGCCGACGCCGTGGCCGGTGCCATGGTTGTAATCGAGGCCAGCGGCCCACAGGAACTGCCGCGCCAGCGTATCGAGCTGGATACCGCGCGTGCCGGCCGGAAACACCGCTCGTGCCAGCGCGATATGGCCCTTCAGCACGCGGGTGAAACGGTCCTTCATCTCCGCCGTCGGGGTGCCGACGATCATCGTGCGGGTCACGTCGGTGGTGCCGTCGCGGTATTGCCCGCCCGAATCGACCAGGTAGATTTCGTCGCGCTTGATCGGTAGGCTGCTTTCCTCCGAAACGCGGTAATGCGGGCTGGCGCCATTGGGGCCGGCCGCCGAGATGGTGTCGAAGCTGAGATCTTCCAGCACGTTGGTCGCATCGCGGAACTGGCGCAGCTTGGCCGCCGCCGACATTTCGGTCAGTGTGCCCTTGGGTGCCTCGCCATCGAACCAGTGCAGGAACCGCGTCAGCGCGGCACCATCGCGGCGGTGTGCTTCGATCGTGCCAGCGATCTCCACCGGGTTCTTTACCGCCTTGGGCAGCACGCACGGATCGCGCGCCTCCACCACGCGGGCACCCCCGGCGGACAGTGCGGCGAACACCGCAGCGACGGCACTGGCCGGGTCGGCAATAACCGTCTTGCCGGCAAAGCCGCCCAGCGCACTTTCGAACGCATCGCGCGGGTGGCAACGGACATCCGGGCCAAGATGGGCGCGGACTTCGGCGGAGAGCTTTTCGGGCGCGATGAACAGGTCGACGCTGGCATCGGCGCCCAGGATGGCGAAGGCCAGTGCCACCGGCGTGCGGCTGACATCATGGCCGCGGACATTGAGCAGCCAGGCGATCGAATCGAGCGCGGTGACGACCACGGCATCACCGCCGCGCGGCGCCAGCCAGGCGGCGATCTCGGCGCGCTTGTCGGCGGCACTGCGCCCGGCGTGTTCATCGCTTTGAACGTCGAGCCGCGCCGCGCTGGGTGCCGGCCGGTCACGCCAGATGCGGTCGATGGGGTTGGCGGTCACCGCCACCAGTTCGGCACCGCGCGCCTTCAACAGCGCCGATGTGCCGTTTGCCCAGCCGCGCGTGTGCAGCCAGGGGTCATAGCCGATGCGGTCCCCGGCGGCGGCATGGTCGGCCAGCCACTGCGCGGCGCTGGTCTGCGGCACGTCCTGATATTCGAAAAGCTCGCCCGGCACCTGTTGCCGCACCTGCAACGTATAGCGGCCATCGGTGAAGATCGCGGCGCGCGCACCGATCACCGCCGCCGAGCCGGCAGAGCCGCCGAAACCGGTCAGCCATTCCAGCCGCTGGGCGTAGCTTCCGACATATTCGCTCATATGTTCATCGGTCAGCGGGATGACGAACCCGGTCAATCGGTCGCTGGCCAATTGCGCCTGCAGCGCGTCGAGACGATCCTTGATGGTGGACATGGGCTGAACTCGTTCTAGGTTGCGCCGACAACATAGGCGGCAAGGTGCAGCCGCGCCAGCAGCGACAAGGAACCAGCGGCATCATGTTTCGAATCCTCGCCGCTTTGGCACTGCTCGCCCTGCCTCTCGCAACGGAAGCCCGCATGACCCCCGATCCCCGCCTGACGCCGCCGATTGCCGCCCGCCATCCGCACGTATCGGCCTGGCATGGCGAAACCCTCGAAGACCCGTATTTCTGGTTGAAGGACCAAAGCTATCCCACCGTCGATGACCCGGCGGTGCTCGACTATGTGAAGGCCGAGAACGCTTACTTCGAAGCGAGCATGAAGCCGCTCGCCGGGCTGACCGCGACGATTTTCGAAGAATTGAAGGGGCGGGTGAAGCAGGACGACGCCAGCGTGCCGGTCAAGGACGGCGATTTCGAGTATTGGTGGCGGTTCGAAACCGGCGCGCAATATCGCGTCTGGTTGCGCCGGCCGGTGGGCGGTGGCGCCGAACAGGTCATCCTGTCGGAACCCGAGCTCGCCAAGGGTCATGATTATTTCCGGCTGGCAGGCACCAGTATCAGCCCAGATGGCAAGCTGCTGGCCTATGCCACTGACACATCGGGCGATGAACGGTTCGTGCTCAAGGTCCGCGACATCGCGGCGGCCAAGGACATCGAGACGGTGGCGACTAAGAGCGTCGGCGTTCCCGAATGGTCCGCCGATTCGAAGGCGCTGGCCTGGGTAGAGGTCAACGACAATTGGCGGCGCTTTGCCGTGCGGCTGCATCGGCTTGGGCAGGCCGGGGCCGACACGACGCTGTACGAGGAAACTGCCGACATCGGTTTCGGCGTCGGCGTCGACCGCAGCCAGGATGGTCGCTGGTTCGTGATCACCACCGCTGACAATGTGACAAGCGAAGTCAGGCTGGTCCCTACCAATGATCTAGCGGCCGTGCCGGTGCTGGTGCGGGCGCGTCAGCCGGGCGTGAGCTATGATGTCGAGGCACGCGGCGACACGCTGTTCATCCGCGCCAATGATACCCACCCCAACTTCCGGCTGGTCACCGCTTCGGTGAATGCCCCCGGCACCTGGACCGAACTCGTGGCGTCATCCGACCGCGATTACATCACCGGCCACACCGCCTTCGCTTCGTACCTGGCGATCAGCGCGCGGCGCGACGGGCTCGACCAGATCCGCCTGCGCCGTGACGATGGCAGCGAGACGGCGGTGCCGTTCACCGAGGCTAGCTATACCGCCAGCATCGGCACCAACGCCGAACCCGACGCGCCGCTGCTGCGGCTGGGCTACAGCTCGATGGTCACCCCGGCGACGGTGTTCGACTATGACGTGGCCGCCGGCAAGCTCGTCACCCGCAAGGTCCAGCAAGTGCCTTCGGGCTATGACGCCAGCCAGTACGTCACGCAGCGCCTGACCATTACCGCGCGCGATGGCACCCGCGTGCCGGTGTCGATCGTCCATAAAAAGGGCTTTCCGCTGGATGGCAGCGGCAAGGTGCATTTGTATGCCTATGGCGCCTATGGCTTTGCCTATCCGCCGAATTTTTCCGCCAATCGCCTCAGCCTGCTCGATCGCGGCGTCGCCTTTGCCATCGCTCATATCCGCGGCGGCGACGATCTTGGCTACCAATGGTATCTGGATGGCAAGCTGGAAAAGCGCACCAACACCTTCAACGATTTCGTCGATGCGGCGAAGGGCCTGGTCGCGGCCGGCTGGGCGCGCACCGGCAATATTTCGGCGAGCGGCGGCTCGGCCGGCGGCGAACTGATGGGGGTGATCGTCAACACCGATCCCGGCCTGTGGCGCGCCGTCGTCGCCGATGTGCCGTTCGTCGATGTGCTCAACACCATGCTCGACGATTCGCTGCCGCTGACGCCGGGTGAATGGCCGGAATGGGGCAACCCGATCAAGGACAAGGCGGCTTATGATCTGCTGAAAAGCTATAGCCCGTATGACAATGTCCGCGCCCAGGCCTATCCGCCGCTGCTCGTCACCGCCGGGCTGAACGATCCGCGCGTCACCTATTGGGAGCCGGCGAAATGGACCGCAAAATTGCGGGCGACAAAGACCGACAAGAACATTCTGCTGCTCAAGACCAATATGGGCGCCGGGCACGGCGGCAAGTCGGGGCGCTTTGCTGCGCTGGAGGAAATCGCCGAGGAATATGCCTTCATCCTGGCCAATTTCGGCATCACCGGAGCAGGCGATGCCGCCGCCCCCTGACCGGACCAGCTTTGCGATTTCGGTGACAGCGGTTGCCGCCGACATCGATGAACTGGGCCATGTCAACAACACCGTCTATCTGCGCTGGGTGCAGGATGTCGCCACCGCGCATTGGCGGGCGGTGGCGCGGCCCGAGGATGTCGACCGCTACATCTGGGTGGTGACGCGCCACGAGATTGACTATCTGCGGGCCACGCTCGTCGGCGAGACGCTGACGCTGACCACCTGGGTCGGCACGCCGAAAGGCGCGCGCTTCGATCGTTTTGTCGAGATCAGCGGGCCGGATGGCAAGCTGCGCGGGCGCGCCGCCACCATCTGGGCGCTGGTTGACGCGGCGAGCGGGCGCGCCTTGCGCGTGCCCGCCGAGGTGGCAGCGCCGTTCCTCGCCTGATCAGGCAGCGATCTGGCGCGGACGACGGCGCGCGGCGAAACCGACCATGCCAAACCCGGCCAGCAACATCGCCCAGGTAGTGGGCTCGGGTACGCCGGTGGCCGGCGGCAGGATGGGGGGAGTAGGGTTGCCTCCGGTGTTGAAGATTGCCGAGCTGGCGCCGATTGTATCAAATTCAAACGCCACGCCGGTTGACCGGAAACGCAGCCCGCCAACCTGCTCCGACGGTAGGAAATTGATGTAGAGGCGCCGGTTGGTGATCGCTGCGCCCTGGTCACCGTTGTTGCCCGGCAGATCGGTGCCGGTGATCGTCGTCAGCGTATTGAGATTGTTGTCGAGCACATCGATGTAATTATAGGTATCGACCGAACCGACATAAACGCTGAGCGAGCGCAGCTGCCGCATCTGGCTGGCGAAAAAGCTGCGAAAATCAAAGGTTGCCGAGCCGCCGTCGCCGATGGCCAGATACTGGCTGGTTTCGCCGGCCGGAGCCGCCGCAACGCCGCCCGTGCTACCGGTGAAAAGCCCGACCGTGCCGGTGTTGGTCTGGACGATGCCAGGCGCGTGCGGGCTATCGAAACTGACCAACAGCGATTCAAAGCTGGCCAGCCCCGGATCCGGCGCGCCGCCGATCGAGAAAAAACTGACAGCGGCGGCGGGCCCGGCGGCAACAAGCGCAACGGCGGCAATCAGGCGGACAAGCATCAGGCAACTCCCGGGTATACAGGCGGCTATAAGCATTTTCCTTAATACTTTTACAACTAGTTTGTTCACTGTCAAGCCGTGACGTTGGATTGACTCGCCGCTATAGCCGGCCGAGCCTGCCCCCGCCGTCGCATGGCATGGCCGATGAGGCCGAAGCCGGTGATCAGCATGGCCCAGGTTGCCGGCTCGGGTACGGCTGCGGTTGCGGCCAGGCTGTCGAACTCGAACGCCGTGCCGGTGGAGCGGAACTTTACCGCCGCGACCTTTTCGCCGGGCAGGAAATTGAAGAACACCCGGCGGTTGGTGGCGCCCAGCCCCTGGTTACCATTGGCGACGGGTAAATCGGCGCCCGAAATGCCGCCGACGCGCTTGCCGTCAAAATTCAGGAAATCGACATGATTATAGGTGTCGACCGATCCCCAGTAGACGCTGAAACTGCTGAGACCGCGGCCTTTCGACCAATCGGCAAAATCGAACAGGCTCGACCCGCCGGCGCTGAGCGATTGATAGCCGCCGCCCTTGGCAGTGCCGGCCGGCGCGGCGCGGTTGCTGTTCGAGCCGGCGCCGGTCAACACGAAACCCTTGGTCAGGGTGGTGATGCCCTTGGGATCCGGCGCATCAAAACTGACCAGCAGGGTTTCACCCTTGGCGATGCCAGGGTCGGGCGCGCCGGGGCTGGAGGTAAAGGTGACCGCCTGTGCCGGAACGGCGAGCAGGCAGGCGAACGCAGCAACACAACGCAACATCATCAACACATCCTCAACTGATACCGAAGCTGCGTTACGGCCGCCGACGGTAATCTTCCAGAAAGATGATGGTTAAGCGCAACTCATGCGCCGACGCGCAGCAGCGCATACAGATGCACGGCGGCAAAGAGCATCGCCGCCATGCCGCCGAAGATCGCCGCGTGCCACGGCAGATAGGCGTGCCACGCCAAGGGCGCCCGGCGGCGCGCAATATCGCCAAGGCTGGCGACGACAACCAGCACCAGTCCGGCCGCCAGCGGCGCGATTGTGGTTTGCGAGTCCATCGCGGTGCGCTAATCCATGCGACAGTCAAAGCCAAGCCGCACCAGCGCGGCCACCCCTTGGGAGAGTGTCATGTTGCGCCACAGTCTGTTCGCCGCCGTTGCCCTGATCGCTGCTGCACCGGTTGCCGCTGCCCCGATCGATACCGTCCTCGCCGGGGCGCATCGCTCCGATGCCAACAAGGCGCGCGACGCCTATCGCCACCCAAAGCAGACGCTGGCTTTCTTCGGCATCAAGCCGACAGCGACTGTGGTGGAAATCTCGCCGTCGGCCGGCTGGTACACCGAGATTCTCGGCCCCTATCTGCATGACAAGGGCACGCTGTACGCCGCCGCTGGCAACCCGGCCGCGAGCGAACGCGCCGCCGCCGGGGTGAAGGCCTTCAAGGACCGCCTCACCGCCAAGCCGGAGCTTTATGGCAGCACCAAGGTCAGCGTGTTCGCCAAGGGCGCCATGGACATTGCACCGGCCGCATCCGCCGATGCCGTGCTGACCTTCCGCAATGTCCACAACTGGTACATGGGCGATTTCGCGCCCGAAGCCTTCAAGGCGTTCTTCGCCGCGCTGAAGCCCGGCGGCACGCTGGGCGTCGTCGAGCACCGCCTGCCCGAGGACAAGCCCGACAGTCTGATGAAATCCAGCGGCTACATGAAGGTCTCGTACGTCCGCGCCATGGCTGAAGCTGCCGGCTTCAAATATGTCGGTGCTTCGGAGGTCAACGCCAACCCCAAGGACACCAAGGATTATCCCAAGGGCGTCTGGACGCTGCCGCCCAACTATGCCGAAGGCGACAAGGACAAGGCGAAGTATGCGGCCATCGGCGAAAGCGACCGGATGACGCTGAAGTTCGTCAAGCCCGGCCGGTAGCAGCGACGCTGCGACCGGACCCGGGCGCCGACCGGCCGGCGGGGCGGCGGGGACTTCCCCCGCCGAACCCGTCCGACGCCAGCATGGGCTTTGCCCATGCCCCTTCGCCGCTACATCCGCACCCGCCGCACCCCGGTCACCGGTTCCGCGACCCCCGTCGCTGCCAACCGCGCGATAACATCGGCCAGCGGTTCCTCCACCGTCGCCATCCAGTGCGCATTGGCGTGGAACAGCCGGTCGCGCGTCGCCAGCATCCCGACATGGCCGGGAAAGAACACCAGGTCGCCTGCGGCGCGGTCATCGAACGCGACCGCCTGTCCCACTTCATCGCGCTGCTGGTCCGAATCGCGTGGGCAGCCAATGGCGCACGCCGCCAGCGCCGCCTGCACCAGCCCGGAACAATCCACTCCCGCCGGCGTGCGCCCGCCCCACAGATAGGGCGCGCCGCTGAACAGCCGCGCGACCGCAAGATCGTCGGCCGGCACTGCCGCAAGATGGCGAAGATGAACAAAGCCGCCGGATGCCAGCGCCAGGAACCGGTCCCCCGCCACGCCAGCAACCCGCGCACCAAACGGCAATTCGGCCAGCACCGGCGCCTTGATGTCGGCGGTGGCAAATACTGGCGCACAGCGCGCCGTGATGCGTTGCAGTGCCAGGTCGGCAGCTTCGTCTAGCGCCGCCGCTGCAACCCAGCCGGTATAGTTATCGCCAACGCTGCGCCCGAAGGCCCAGCCATCAACCGTCTCGAAAACATCGAAATCTTCGCCGCAGAGCAATTCGCTGACCGCCACTGCCGCCGCATCGCCGGATTTTCGCATCGGCGTCCGTGCGGTGTGGCAACGCAGCCGCTGTGGTTCGACATAGCGCGCCGCCGCGACACAGCCGGCCAGCGCGATATCGACAAGGTCCGGCCGGGCGATGTGCCGGCGCGGATCGAGCGCCGGACGCGGCCCGCTCAACCGGGCAACGCGATCAGGCGCGTCCGACCCCTTTGTTATCATTGTCGTCATCGGCGCTGATCATCGCAGCGAAATCCTTCAGGAACTCCTCGCCAACGCTTGTCAGGTCGACGAACACGCTGCGCCGGTCGGCCTCGTCGCGCCGTCGGACGACAAGCCCCAGTCCGGTCAGGCTGTTGAGTGCCCGCGTCACCACCGGTTTCGACACGCCGAGCCGCGCGGCGAGCCCGCGCACCGTGTGCGGCCCGGTTTCCTGCCTGGCAACGAGTATCAGCGCCATCTGGCGATTGGTCAGATCGGGCTGCCCGGATTGCACATAGCGCAACAGCGCGCCGCGCCATTCGCCCAGACGTGTTTCGGTTTCTCGCAATATTTTCAGCATCAGATTTCCATTCTGCCGCAACACAGGGCCGGACGGACAAGCCGTCGGCAGAAAGGAAACGTTTGCAAAGCCGGAATCGTTGCATGGACGCCACGAAATTATCGCGAACCAAAGCGCATTCGCAAGACCTGCCACGCGGCGCGCAGGCCCAACGCCTCGCCGCCGCGCGGCCGGCCGGGCCTGGCCGCCGGGGTCCAGGCGAAGGTGTCGAAATGCGCCCAGGGCACCGCGGCCGGCACAAAGGCCTGCAGGAACAGCGCTGCGGTAATCGCCCCGGCAAAGCCGCCATCGGGCGAATTGTTGAGATCGGCGACGCTGGATTTGAGCATGTCAGCATAGCCCGGCCACAAGGGCAGCCGCCACAAGGGATCGGCCACCGCCAGTGACGCAGCGGCAAAATCGGCGGCCAGCGCCTCGTCGTTGCTGAAAAACGCTGGCAGTTGCGGCCCCAGCGCGACGCGTGCCGCCCCGGTCAGCGTGGCGAAATCGATGATCAGTGCGGGATTGTCCTCCGTCGCCAGCGCCAGCGCATCGGCAAGGATGAGCCGCCCTTCTGCATCGGTATTGGTCACTTCGACGGTCTTGCCGGCCCGCGTCGACAGCACGTCACCGGGGCGCATGGCGTCGCCGGAAATGCTGTTTTCCACCGCCGGTATGATGAGGCGCAGCCGTACTGGCAGATCGGCCTGCATGACCAGCCGCGCCAGCGCCAGCGCGTGCGCGGCGCCGCCCATGTCCTTCTTCATCAACGCCATGCTGTTGCCCGGCTTGATGTTCAGCCCACCGGAATCAAAGGTGACCCCCTTGCCGACAATGGTCACCTTGGGGT
Source organism: Polymorphobacter sp. (assembly GCA_049318305.1). Taxonomy (GTDB): domain Bacteria; phylum Pseudomonadota; class Alphaproteobacteria; order Sphingomonadales; family Sphingomonadaceae; genus Sandarakinorhabdus. The sequence continues at coordinate 32,160 of JBMOGO010000016.1, read as the reverse complement.
GCGCGGCATCACCCCAGCCCATGTCGATCAGCCGCGGCGCGCCCTTGGCGGCACGGCCAACGGCATGGACGGCGGGAAAATTGGCATCAAGCAGCGCCTCTCCCTTGGTCACCGTCACGGCCGCCCCGAACAGACGGGCTTGCGCCATCACCGCATCCGCGAGTTCCGCCGGCCCCAGGTCGGATGCAGGCGTATCGACCAGATCCCTCACCAGCGCGGTCGCATCGGCAAGGCGCATCGCTTCGGCAATGGCCGCCGGTTCGGCACTCAGCAGCACGCGCGCGCCGGTATCGCCGGTCGCGGCGCGATAGCGGGTGAAACGGTGCTGGGCGAGCAGCCAGCCCAGCCCGGCAGCGCCGGTTGGCGCAGACGCGCGGTAGCGTCCGGCCGGCAATTTCGCTGCGGCAGTCGCCAGGCTCCACGGCGACAGTTCGGCATCGACCCCCACCAGTGCCGACCAGTCGCCGGGGCCGTCGCCGGGCAACAGCGCCACCTCGTCGGGCCGCGCCTTGAAGCCTTGCGCTATCACGAACGTGCGCGTGCGCTCGCTTTGATCGCGCAGCCAGGCATCGAGGTTCGCCGGTGTCAACAGGGTCAACAGCGTCGCCGGTGCCCCGTCATCCGACATCAGGAGCGCGGCGAAATCGGTCATAGCGGAACCCCGAACAGATTGGCCTCGTCCGATTCCTCGATGCGGACGCGGATGATGTCGCCGACCGAAACGCCGCCCGCGTCGCGAAGATGCACCTCGCCATCGATTTCCGGTGCGTCATATTTCGACCGCCCCGACGCGCCGCCGTCCTCATCCACCGCGTCGATCAGCACGTCGATATCGTGGCCGACCTTCATCGCCAGCCGCTGTTCCGAAATCGCCGATTGCGCCGCCATGAAGCGGTGCCAGCGTTGCTCCTTCAATTCCTCCGGCACCGCGCCCGGCAGGGCGTTGGCGGCGGCGCCTTCGACGGCTTCATATTTGAAGCAGCCGGCGCGATCGATCTGTGCCTCGCCCAGCCAATCGAGCAGATACTGGAAATCCGCCTCGGTCTCCCCCGGAAAACCGACGACAAAGGTACTGCGCAGCGCCAGGTCGGGCACCTGGCCGCGCCATTTGCGGATGCGATCGAGCACTTTGGCATCATTCGCCGGCCGCCGCATGGCGCGGAGCACCGCCGGGCTGGCGTGCTGGAACGGAATGTCGAGATAGGGCAGCAGCAGCCCCTCGGTCATCAGCCCGATCAGCTGATCGACATGCGGATAGGGGTAAATGTAGTGCAGCCGCACCCAGGCGCCGAGCTGCCCCAGTTCGCGCGACAGATCGGTGATATGGGCGCGCAATTCGCGGCCACCCAGCGACGACACGGCGTGGCGCAGGTCGACGCCATAGGCCGATGTATCCTGCGCGATGACCAGCAATTCCCTGGTGCCGCCCTTCACCAGCGCCGCCGCCTCGCGCAGGATCGCCGCTGGCGGCCGGCTGGTGAGATCACCGCGCAAGGACGGGATAATGCAAAAGGCGCAGCGATGGTCGCAGCCTTCGGAAATCTTGAGATAGCTGTAGTGCCGGGGGGTCAGCTTGAGCCCGGCATCGGGAATCAGGTCGAGATAGGCGGACTTGACCGGCGGCGCCGCGATCCGCACTGCGGACACGACGTCGTCATACTGCTGCGGCCCGGTCACCGCCAGCACGCCCGGAAAGCGGGCGCGGATGCTGTCGGCTTCATGCCCCATGCAGCCCGTCACGATGACCTGGCCGTTTTCGGCCATGGCCTCGCCGATCGCCTCCAGGCTTTCGGCCTTGGCGCTGTCGAGAAAGCCGCAGGTGTTGACGATCACCACATCGGCGCCGGCGTAATCAGCGGACAGCGCATAGCCATCGGAGCGCAATTGCGTGAGGATGCGTTCGGAATCGACCAGCGCCTTGGGGCAGCCGAGCGAGACCATGCCGACTTTCGGAGCGGTATCGAGAACAAGTGTCATCGCCGCGCCATACGCGACGAAGCCGGCAATGTCACCGGCGCGTCAACGCCCGCCGATGACCTTTACCGGATCGACCGGCGTGCGGCCCTTGCGCAGTTCGAAATGCACCTGTGGCTCGTTCACCGCGCCGGTGGCGCCGGCGCGGGCGATGACATCGCCGCGGCCGATGCGCTTGCCGCGTGTCACCAGCAACGCCTCGTTATGGCCATAGGCCGTCACCCAGCCGCCGGCGTGCTTGACCAGCACCAGATTGCCGAACCCTGGAATGGCATCGCCGGCATAGGCCACCACCCCGTCCCCTGCGGCGCGCACCGGGGATCCGGCCGATGCCTTCAGATTGACGCCGTCGTTGAACCGCCCGCCGGGCTTGGCACCGAACCCCGAAATGATGCGCCCATCGACTGGCCAGCCGAAGCGCGGCGCCTCTCCGGTCAGCACCGGCAACGGTGTGATGCCGGTCTGCACCGGCGGCGGCGTGATGCCGGCCTGCGCCGGCGGCGGCGTGATGCCAGTCTTTGCCGGCGTGCCGGCGGCCGGGCGCGATGGCCGGGCATCGGGACGCGGCGCGGTAGCGACCTTTGCCGGCGGTTTCCGCGCCGCCGGTTCGCCGCCGGTGATGATGTCGTCGATGTTCAACTGAAAGGCGCGGGCGCGGTCCTCCACGCTCATCGCGGCAACCTGGCGGGCGCTGGGCAGCAAAAGCTTGTCGCCGACTTCCAGCACATAAGGCGGTTTCAGGCTGTTGGCGGCGGCGATCTTGCCCCAGTCGGCGCCATAGGCGCGGGCAATGGCAATGCCTGTTTCGCCAGGCTTTACGGTGTGCAGCCGGCCACCGGGCACTGTCACTGCGTCGGCGACAACTTTACGCGCTTGCCAGGCCGGTTTTGCCGGGGGCGCGGCAGCGGGCGGCGGCACGGCCTCGACCGACGGGCGGCGGGCGCGATCGGGCGCGCAGCCGCCCACACCGAGCGCCAGACTGCCAGCGAGCACAAGGCCGGTCGCTGCTGAGGAAAACCGACGGGTCATGTTGCCGCTCTATCGCTGCAATGCCGTGAAGGCCACAACTGCCGGAATCATTTTTGCAGCGCAGCATTTTTCTTTGTTTCAACCGCCGCGAAGGGTTGATTGAAATCGAATCTGTTATGCTCTGCTATGTTACCCGGTGGAAGCCGGACGGATCTGGAGGGGTCCCATCGTGTCCAAGAATCTGCTGGCATTCGCTGTATTTGTGTCCTTGGCATCAGGTGCGCAGGCGATCACCACCATTCCCGGTGCCAGCAGCGGCGCGCCGATCGCGTTGGCCGCGGCCAACAATGGCGGCTTCACGACCGGTACGACCGGTTTGGGCACGGGGCCTGGCATCCTCAATTATCAAACGATCAAGTTCAGTTTCGGCGCGAACGAAGCGGTGCGCCTGTCATTCGACATGGCCGGCAACCCCAATGGCGACGGGTCCGAAGTGTTTGCGGCCGGTTTCGTCTTCTCGGCTCCGACGGCGCTGGCAAAATTCGATCCCGGCGGCGCCCTCGGTAACGTTGCTGTCGAAACCAACCTCAACGTCCCGTCCTATTTCGTCAGCGGCAACATCGCCGATTCGGCGGGTTTCACCCGTTATGTCATCGATTTCGTCTCGGCGCAGGCCGGCAGTGTCGTCGGCTTGATTCAGACCGGCAGTTTCAACGGCCAGGGCCCCCGTGTTACAGGCCGACAGATCGGCGGTTTCCGCGAGGAGGCGCTTTTGCCGCCGCCGCCGGATCCGCCGCCTCTCGAACCGATTCCCGAGCCCGACATCTGGGCTTTGCTGATCATTGGCTTTGGCCTGACCGGGGCGATGATGCGCCGCCGGTCGAAAGCCCTAGCCGCCTGAACTAGCCGAAGGTTTCTGCCAGACCGGCGAGGGCTCCCTTGAGCGCCGCCAGCGTCTGGTAGTGCGTCATGTCGAGGTGCAGCGGCGTCACCGAAATGCATGCCTCGTGCATCGCCTTCAGATCCGTATCATGCCCGGGGACCAGCTTTTCCTTGCCATAACCGTGCCAGTAATACGGAAAACCGCGCGGATCGGTGCGTTCGATCAGGTGGATGTTGCCATAGTCGCGAAACCCCTGCTCGGTGACCCGCACGCCCTTCACCGCTTCGGCGGCGACCGGCGGAAAATTGATGTTGATCAGCACGCCTTCCGGCCAGTCGATGGTCTGCACCCGGCGGATGATATCCGCGCCGTGCGCGGCGGCGGTGCGGAAGTCTTCATTGCCCTGGGTGTAATCGGCCATCACCTGTGACAGCGCGATCGAGCGGATGCCGGCCAGGCAACCTTCCATCGCCGCCGACACCGTGCCGGAATAGGTGACATCTTCGGCCAGGTTGCCGCCGCGGTTGACACCGGACAGGATCAGGTCGGGCTTGGCATCCTTCAGCACGGCACCCAGCGCCAGCATGACGCAATCGGTTGGCGTGCCGCGCACCGAAAAACGTTTCGGCCCGATGCGATTGAGCCGCACCGGCTGCGACAAGGTCAGGCTGTGCCCGGCGCCGGACTGTTCCTCCGCCGGCGCAACGACCCAGACGTCATCGGACAGTTCGGCGGCAATCGCCTCCAGCGCGACTAGGCCGGGGGCGGCGATGCCGTCGTCGTTGGTCACCAATATGCGCATTGAATCTATCCTTTTGTCATCCCGGGCCTGACCCGGGACCCGGATTTGCCGGCGTGTCGAAAGAAGCTCGGCTCCGGGGTCAAGCCCGGGATGACGGCTGCAACACCGTCACGCCGCCCATATAGCTATGCAGCACCTGCGGAATCCGCACCGAACCATCGGCCTGCTGGCAATTCTCGATGACCGCGACCAGCGTGCGGCCGACCGCCAGCCCCGAACCGTTGAGCGTGTGGAGATGCCCCCGGGTGCCCTTTTCGCCGCGCGTCTTGTAACGCGCATTCATCCGCCGGCCCTGGAAATCGCCGCAATCGGAAATGCTGCTGATTTCGCGCCAGGCGGCTTGCCCGGGCAGCCAGACCTCCAGGTCGAAGGTCTTGCGCGCGGCGAACCCCATGTCGCCGGCGCACAGTTGCACGCGGCGATAGGGAAGGCCGAGATTTTCAAGAATGGTTTCGGCCGCGCGCAGCATATAGCCATGTTCGGTACCCGCCTGTTCGGCAGTGCAGATCGACACCAGCTCGACCTTTTCGAACTGGTGCTGGCGGATCAACCCCTTGGTATCACGACCGGCGCTGCCGGCTTCGGAGCGAAAACACGGAGTCAGTGCGGTGAGGCGCAGCGGCAGCGTGTCGTCATCCACGATCGATTCGCGCACCAGGTTGGTCAGCGACACTTCAGCGGTCGGTATCAGGTAACGGCCGTCGGTGGTCTTGAACAGGTCATCCTCGAACTTGGGCAATTGCCCGGTGCCAAAGGCGGCGTGGCGGTGTACCAGCAACGGTACGGCGGTTTCGCGATAGCCATGCACTTCGGTCTGGATATCGAGCATGTACTGACCCAGCGCCCGGTGCAGCCGCGCCAGCGGGCCCTTGAGCACGGCAAAGCGCGCCCCGGCGATGGCCGCTGCTGCCTCCGGATCATAGCCAAGCGGCGCCGCGACGAGATCATGCTCGCGCGGCGCAAAATTGAACATCGGCTTTTCGCCGACTTCCTTGACGACGACATTGGCGCTTTCGTCGGGGCCATCGGGCACATCGTCGGCCGGTAAATTAGGCAGTGCTTGAAGTGCAGACAATAGTTTGCGCTCTGCATCTTGTTGACTAGATTCTAAGAAAGGAATTATAGCGCGAAATACCTGAGCTTTCTCAGCGAGAATTTTTGCCTTTTTATCTGCGATCTTCCATTTTTCTTCTATTGCCGATATTTCTTCGATAGCCCCTGGAGCATCGGCTTTTATGGATAATAGTTTTTTCTGAAGCAATGATACTTCTCGAAACCCTTCGGCGTTGCTGTCGTCATGGAGCTTAGCGTCTGCCTTCTGCCTTTGAAGAGCAGTTGAAAGACCGCGACTGGCTGCGTCTAGGAGTCTAATTTCCCGGTAGTCAAAATCCGGAATTCGCCGTCTCATGGCGTTGATGAATTTAAGTTCGTCAGAACGGATTCGTGCTAGATCGTGCATGTCGCCGATATCGCTGACACCGTCATATACAGCAAGCCCTGTCAGCACGGGGTTTGAAACCGAATTAGTTGCCTGCCGCCGATTCCCTTTGCCGACGCGCTGGTCTAGAATCGCCGCGTGATCGTCACCTGCCCGAATTGCGCCGCGCGCTACAAGCTGTCAGATGCCGTACTGGCGCAGCGCGCCCGGCTGAAATGCGCCGCCTGCGAACACCGCTGGGTGCCCGAGGCGGCACCCGCCGCGTCTGCGCCGTCGCCGCGCCGCAAGCCAGTCACCGAGGCCGACGAGGAGGCCGCTTTCGCGCTGGTCCAGGAGCAGATTCGCGCCCGCTGGCAGGATGCCGCAACCCCGGTGACGCCGACAGCGCCGGTGCAACTGGATGAAGCGCCGGAGCCCGCCGATGAAGCCGCCGAGCCCGACACCGACGACACGCCGCCGTCGCCGTCGGTATCGCCGCTGGCGCGCACCGCCATCGCCGTGATTTCCGGGGCAGCGCTCGCCGTCGCCGCCGTCGGCCTGTGGAGCAACCAGCTCGATCTGGCCAAGGTGCCGGGCGCCGGGCCGTTGCTGGCGCGGCTGTCACCGCCTTCGGCACTGCAGGTCAGTGTCGCCGGCGCCACCACCATATTGCCGTCCGGCGGCCGTGTTCTCGATGTCAGCGGCGTCATCCGCAACCCGGGTAAGCGGGCGGCGAGCGTGCCGGCGCTCTCGGCTCGCCTCGCCGGCCCCGGTGGCACGGCGCTGCGCTGGACGATACCCGCGCCCGTGACAATGCTGCCCGCCGGGCAGGAGGTGGTGTTCACCAGTACCATCACCGGCGTTCCCGCCGATGCGACGACCCTGGGCGTCAGCCCGTCATCCTGAAAATCGGTTGGCCCGTCCATCTTGGCGCTGGCATTGCCGCCGCCAAAGTGACAGGACACCTGCGAAAGCCATAGGGGAGAAACGACCATGATGTTCGATTACAGCGATAAGTCCAAGGCCTTGATCGAGCGCGTCCGCGCCTTCATGGACGAACACATCTATCCCAACGAAGACCGTTACGAACAGGAAGTCGCCGAGGGTGACCGCTGGAAAGTCCTGCCGGTCATCGAGGAGCTGAAGCCCATCGCCCGGCAGGCCGGGCTGTGGAACCTGTTCCTCAACATCTGCGCGCATGACGAAGGCGAATGGAAAGGCCCCGGCCTCACCAACCTGGAATATGCGCCGCTGGCCGAGATCATGGGCCGCGCGATGTGGTCATCGGAAGTGTTCAACTGCTCCGCGCCCGACACCGGCAACATGGAAGTGCTGCGCACCTATGGCAGCGAGGAACAGAAGCAGGCGTGGCTGAAGCCGCTGATGGCCGGCGAAATCCGTTCCGCCTTCCTGATGACCGAGCCGGCCGTGGCGTCGTCGGATGCCACCAACATCGAAACCTCGATCGTGCGCCAGGGCGACGAATATGTCATCAACGGCCGCAAATGGTGGTCGTCGGGCGTTGGTGACCCGCGCTGCAAGATCGCCATCGTGATGGGCAAGACCGATCCGACTGCCGCCCGCCACGCCCAGCAGAGCCAGATCCTGGTGCCGCTTGATGCGCCCGGCATCACCAAGCTGCGCGCGCTGAAGGTGTTCGGCTATGACGACGCTCCGCACGGCCATTTCGAAGTCATCCTGGACAATGTCCGTGTGCCTGTCGGCAACATGATCCTGGGCGAAGGCCGCGGTTTCGAAATCGCGCAGGGGCGGCTTGGCCCCGGCCGCATCCACCATTGCATGCGCAGCATCGGCGCCGCCGAACGCGCGCTGGAAAAGATGTGCAAGCGACTGAAATCGCGCGTCGCCTTCGGCAAGCCGATTTCGGAACACAGCCTGTGGCACGAACGCATCGCCGATTCGCGCATCGCCATCGAACAGGCGCGCCTGCTGACGCTGAAGGCCGCGTACATGATGGACACGGTCGGCAACAAGGGCGCCGCCAACGAGATCGCCATGATCAAGGTGGTCGGGCCGAACATGAGCTGCCTGATCCATGACCATGCCATCCAGGCGCATGGCGGCGGCGGCGTCTGCCAGGATTATGGGCTGGCGTCGGGCTATGCCGGGCAGCGCACGCTGCGGCTCGCCGATGGTCCGGACGAAGTGCATCGCGCGGCGATCGCGAAGACGGAACTGCGGCGGTATAATTAAGCGCAGCGCCGCGAGCGCGCAGCCCCGCTGCGCGCCGACAGGCGCAAGCTCGGCCAGCGAGGCGGACAGCTTCGCTGGCCGAACTCGTCTGACGTCAGGACGCGGCTTTGCCGCGGCCCGCCCCAACCGCCCAAGCCATTTCCGCGGGTGAAGGCACATCCCGCTTGCACAGCCGGCGCGCCCCTGCTAACCGCCCCCTCCTACCGGACGGGATCTGATCCCGGACAATTGGTCGTGCGGCCATGGCGGAACTGGTAGACGCGCAACGTTGAGGTCGTTGTGGCCGAAAGGCCGTGGAAGTTCGAGTCTTCTTGGCCGCACCAGCCAGTATAGTTAATTGACATATAAAAAATTCCCTAGCCGGGGCAAATTCCTCGCCCTTGTCCGGGGGTTTGCGCAACGCCAGGCGTCGCAGAGATGCTTTCATGTCCTCGAAATTGCTCCGAATCCCCGGCCGCGTCTCCCCAGCGACGACAAGGGCTGCAAGCGATGTAGCGATTTCGAGAGCCGCGGCCTGGCCCGGCTGCCGCCGGTCGACCCTGACCGACCGCATCAAGCCAAGTTCGCTTGCGCCCGACATCATCGAGGCGATCCTCGCCGGGCGGCAGCCGCGTTCGCTGCCGGATGCGGACTGTTGTGACGGTTGGCGTGCTAGGGTCAGGACCTGTTAAATCCATGCCTCGCGGCACCCGAAGGGCCAGGCAAGCCCGGTGCACTGCGGCGGATGTCGCGTTGCGGCGAGGCTCGCTTCGCTTGGACGCGCCTGAAAAGGCGCGCCACGGCGCTCACTCACGCGCACCGGGCTTGCCTGACCCGTGCCGGGGCGTGGATTTAACAGGTCCTGACCCTAGCGGCAGCCCAATCAACGGCGCTGCAAAAGCTAACTTTCAGCGTCGGGGATCCCTGCAGCGGCGACCTCCCAACAGTAGCGTTGCTCTCGCTTTAAGTCGGAGCCGTCGCGCAACGCGCTTGGCATCCGACCGATCCCGCAGGCATAGACCCGGCTCCGCGCGACTGGCGCACCGGGCCTCTTATGGCAACAGCTTCATCACCTCGCGCCATCGGACTGGATTTCGGTACCACGAACACGGTCGTGGCCGTTTCCCCGCCCCGAGAGGACGCGCGCCTGATCGAATTCGCAGGACCCACAGCCACGACGGATGTGTTCCGGTCGGCGCTGTGCTTCTGGGAAGATGACGCGGCCTCCAAGGGCGTTGCCGTCGAAGCAGGGCCATGGGCGATTGCCGAGTATCTGACCTGGCCACAGGGCTGCCGCTTCATCCAGTCATTCAAGTCCGTCGCGGCGAGCAGCAACTTCGAACGGGCAGCAATCTTTGAGCAGCGCTACGCCTTCGAAGACCTCGGACGGGCGTTCCTTGGCGAACTGGCGCGGCATTCCGGCGGTGAACTGAGCGACCGCAACGGGCGTATCGTCGTTGGCCGCCCGGTGGCTTATGCTGGCAGCAGCCCCGATCCGGCACTCGCCCGCCAACGCTATGACCTGATGTTCGAGGGCTTTGGCACCGAAATCCACTATGTCTACGAGCCGCTGGCCGCCGCTTTCACCTATGCAGCGCGCCTCGCCGACGAGGCGACGGTGCTGGTTGCCGATTTCGGCGGCGGCACTAGTGACTTCTCTGTCGTCCATATGAAGGCACCGGGGGCATCACAGCGTTTTACGGCACTGGGGCATGCCGGCATCGGCATTGCGGGTGACGACTTTGATTTCCGGCTACTCGACCACCTTGTCCTGCCCCAGCTCGGCAAGGGCAGCGAGTACAGGTCATTCGACAAATCCCTCGTCATCCCGGGGAGCTACTTTGCCGATTTCGGCAACTGGTCACGACTCGCCTTGATGCGCAATCGTCGTACCCTGGAGGAGTTGCGACGCCTGCAGCGACAGGCCGCTGACCCGGCCGCGATCGGGCGACTGATCTCGGTCATCGACAACGAATTCGGCTATCCGCTGTACGATGCTATCGGACGGGTCAAGCGCCAGCTGTCCGAAAGCACGAGCGCGACGTTTCGGTTTTCAGGGGCCGGGCTCGAGATCGAGGCCGAAGTGACGCGGGCAATGTTTGAAACCTGGATCGCCGATGACCTTTCCCGCATAGAAGCAACGGTCGACACGGCGTTGTCGGTCGCGGGTGTCGTCAGTGCCAATATCGACCGGGTTTTCATGACGGGCGGTTCGTCACTGATTCCGGCCGTCCATAAGATCTTCTCAAGGCGCTTTGGCGCTGATCGGGTCGCGGTCGGCGGCGAGCTCACTTCGATCGCGCATGGATTGGCGTTGATCGGGCAACGCGATGACGTCGCGGAATGGTCGACCTGATCGCGGATCGCGCCGCCATCAAAGCGCCGTGTCCAGCTCGGCAATCGGATCCCATAGCCCCGACCCGACATTGCCTTCAAACCCCATCCCCGCGGGTCGCCCGCGCCGTACCAAGTTCAGCCTGGCCATTCCCGGCCAGGGCGGCGTCGTGTCGTGTATAGCATGGGAACAGGCGGGTCCCGGGGGGTGAAGCCGCCAAAATACTCTTGGCTTGCCGGTGGCTAAGCTGAGGTCGTTGTCAAAGGATTGGCAGTCGCCTTGGCAGGCGGCAGTTATGAGGGCTTGCAAGCTGGCGCTCCGACGGGCCGGGCGCGTTACGCCTTCGTCGGCAGCTTGATCGGCAGGTCGCGGACGCGCACGCCCACTGCTGCGAAGATCGCGTTGCCGATGGCGGGCGCCACCACTGTCGTCGCTGGCTCGCCCAGCCCCACCGGCGGCTGGTCGCTGGGAAGGAATTCGATGACGAGCTCGGGGACCTGGTTGATGCGCAGCGGTGTGTAAGTGTCGAGATTGGTGTCGGCCACCTGGCCGTTTGTGAAGAGGGTGCTTTCGTGGAGCGCGAGGCTGAGCCCCCATAGCGCGGCGCCTTCCATTTGGGAGCGGGCGCTGTCGGGATCGACGATGGTGCCGGCATCGACGACAAGCGTCAGGCGCTCAACGGCGATGTCACCGTCCGCCACCTTCACCTTCGCTACACAGGCAACCCAGGTCGGCATGTCGCGCTCCTGGCCGAAGCTGGTCGCTATGCCGAGGCCGGAACCGGCGGGAAGAGCGCCGCCCCAGCCCGCCAGTGCCGCGGCGCGCTTGACCACCGCCGCCTGGCGCAGGGCCCCGCCAACCGCGCTCGGCGCGCTGCCGGCATTGCGCCCGGCGCCGTCGAGGTGAGCAAGCCGGAAGGTGACCGGATCGGCCTTGGCCGCATGCGCTGCCTCGTCGATGCCGCTTTCCACCGCCCAGTTGGTGAAGCCGGGACCCACCGAGCGCAGCCAGCCGGGCCGAAAGCTGGCGTTTGCTACGTCATTGTTGATGGCGCGTACCTGCTGGGTGCCGACGCTGTACCAGTGATCGGCGCCCGAAATGGCGAAAGGATCATAGGCGACGCCGTTGCTGCCCTTGGGCATGAAGCCCGGTACCAGCGCCAGTGTCGGCCAGCCGGCGGCGCAGGCATGGTCCATGGCGACGATCTTGCCGGCGGCATCGAGCCCGACCCACAGCGTCTGCACCGAGGGCGAGCGGAAGCTGTCGAAACGGGCATCGTCGGCGCGGGTGAGCACCATCTTCACCGGCTTGCCGAGCGCCTTGGCGGCGAGTGCCGCCGGCACGGCATAATCGCCGTTGAGCCGCCGGCCGAAGCCGCCGCCGACGCGATAGGTGCGCATGACGATGCTGGCTTCGGGGCGGCCGAGCGCTTTGGCGAGCGTCGGCAGGATGAGGCTCTGCCACTGGTTGCCGGTGTGGATCTCCATCCTCCCGTCCTTCTCCAGCGCCAGCGCGTTGACCGGCTCCAGCTGGAAATGGAGGACGCTGGCGGTGGTGTAGGTGGCGCTGATCCGGGTGGCGGCGCCAGCGAGCGCGGCCTCGATATCGCCGCCGCCGGTATTAAGGATGCCGCCTGCTTTTGGATCGGCGATTAGCGCGCGGCCGCGATCCTGGATGGTGCTTTCGGAGACATTGGCGCCGTCGCCACCATCCCAGGTTACCCTCACCCTATCCGCGGCGCGGATGGCCGCTGAGGTGCCGGTGGCGATCACCATCACCCAGCCGGGGACAGTGCCGGACGGATCATCGAGGACGATCGATTGCAGATAGCCCTTGATGCTGCGCGCTGCGCTGTCATCGACCGACACAACCTTGGCGCCATATCGTGTCGGCGGCAGCACGGGTCGGGCGAACACCATGCCAGGAACGGCGGCATCGATGCCAAAGCGGGCGGTGCCATCGATCTTGGAATTGATGTCGAGCGCCTTGACCGGCTTGCCGATGAGTCGGCGATCAGTGACCGGCTTGATAGGGAGCGCGTCGATTTCGGCAGCGGTGAAACTGCGAGTGATACCGGCGTTGACGATGTCGGCATAGCTGATCGACTTACCGCCACCGGAAACCATGCTGTTTCGTGCTGTGCATGCACCGGGGGTCTGCCCGAGCAGCTTGGCGCCGGCCTCGATGATCGCGACGCGCCCAGCGGCGCCGGCGCGGCTGTACGGCGGGAAGCTTTGCCAGACGGACCAACTGCCGCCGGTTACCATCGTCCCCCATTTGGCGTCGCTATCGACATGGACTATGCGCACCTTGGCCCAATCGGCCTCGAGCTCGTCGGCAACGATGCGGGCGAGTGCGGTGCCGACATGCTGGCCCATTTCGGCGCGGATGATGTTGACGGTGACGATGCCATCCGGCGCAATGCTGTACCAGATCGTCGGCTCATAGGCGGCGCTGGCGGCCTGCGCCGCGCCTGCGAAGCCGAATGCGATGCCGGTCGCGCCGGCGGCGACGAGGAAGCCGCGCCGGCTGAGCGCGGAGGTGCCTGTGTCAAGCATGGGCCTTATCCTTTGCGGCGGCCTTGATCGCGGCGCGGATGCGGACATAGGTCATGCAGCGGCACAAATTGCCGGCCATGACATTGTCGATCTCATCGTCGCTGGGGCTTGGATATTCCTTCAGCAGTGCAGCCGCCTGCATGATCTGACCTGATTGGCAGTAACCGCACTGCGGCACCTGCAGGCTCGCCCAGGCGCTTTGAACGGGGTGCTGCCCGGCAGGATCGAGACCTTCGATGGTCGTCACCGCGCCGCCGGCGACATCCGCGACGCGCGTGCTGCACGATCGCACTGCCTGACCGTTCAAATGCACGGTGCAGGCGCCACACTGGCCGATGCCGCAGCCGAACTTGGTGCCTGTCAGCCCGATATCGTCGCGGATCACCCAAAGCAGCGGCGTGTCGCCATCGGCATCGCTCTGCACCGGCTTGCCGTTGATGCGGAACCTGATCATGGCCGTCCCCTATCGCAGTCTGCCACATTCTATCCCGCGACGGCGTTTAAGCAATTGCCCACCGCGCACATGCTTTTACACTGGAGATATCGCCACCGACCCTTCGCCCAACGACGGTGCAATGTGATTCACATATCCGGCGCGGACGTCGCCGACGGTGAAGCTCAGGACAACGATGTGCAGCACGTCGGATCGGCGTCCGCATCGGTAATCATGAAAGCTTTGGCATCGAGATCAATCAGCCCCGACCGAGGTGGCTCTTTTTGTCTGCACAAGCGAATGGCAGCTTCGGTCGTAAGCAGCCGTTTGGACATCGACGCGTGAACGACTGGGTCGGGGTCGGGAGTTTGCATGACCGCCACGGGTATCCGGACCTTCCACGACAGTGGAGGTCTGATGCCACCCGATACTCGTTCCGTTCGGTCCCATATAACGAAGGTGACACCTCGGGTGATAGTCACAATTAGGCGCGGCAAGCTTGCTTTGCGGCCCGCCACATCGTGGACTGATTTGGAGATGCCGGGCTTGATCGAACTGGCGGTCCCGCGGTCGCTGGTAAGCCCTTTTTCCCCTGGATAGTGCCCTTTGAGCGGTTTCAACGTTTTCAAGTCAATCCGACATCAGCCAAGCCGCGGGCCAATGGCGTCGCGTCCTTCAGCGCCACACCCGTCAGCCTCCGTTGCTGCGCCTCACGCACCAACCAGGCAATCCGTTCGGCGGCGGTTTGATAATCGAGACCATGGGGCGGCCGGATGTTCGATACGCAATTGCGTTCGCTGTCGCGTCGCCCTGGCCGTGGGCTCCATGTGATATAGGCGCCAAGGCTGTCGGGCGCGCTCAGCCCCGGCCGCTCGCCGATGAGGACGATCACTAGCTTGGTAGCGAGCGCCGCCCCGATAGGATCGCCGAGTGCCACCCGCGCTTGGTGAGCCGCGATGATCGGCGCGATCCTGCCCACTAATCTTGGCAGCAGCGCCGTCAGTAACGGTACGGCGTGGCGCATCACGGCTGTCGCGGAAAGTCCGTCGGCGACAACGATTGCGATGTCGGCACTTGCCGGCGTCAGCTTGCCCGCACTCGCGTCTGTAAGCGCGCGGCCAAGATCAGGCCGCTGCAGGTAGGCAGCACGATCGCTGGCCTTGCTATGGACATCGATCACATCGAATGCCGCGTGGAGCGAACTTGTGTCGAAGGCCGCATGAACGGCATCCCGTGCCCGGGCATGCGCAAGCTCGAAGGCGAGCGCCGCGCCGGTGCCGAGGGATTGGCCGGTACGTGCCAAGCCGATCCGTGCCTGGGTCAGCGCCGCGAGCCGCGTCGGCAGATCAGCCATGGAGCAGCGCCGGCAACGCCAGTGCCGAAGGCGTCGCAGCGATCCGGCCGGCGCTGTCGGTGATGCCGCTCGCCGCTAACCAGTCCGCGAACTCGGGGGCCGGATGCAGGCCAAGCGTGTCGCGCAGATAAAGTGCGTCGTGAAAGCTCGTCGATTGGTAATTGAGCATGATGTCGTCGGCGCCCGGCACGCCCATTATGAAGTTCACACCGGCCACGCCGGCCAAGGTCATGATACCGTCCATATCGTCCTGATCAGCCTCGGCATGGTTTGTGTAGCAGATGTCGAGCCCCATCGGCAGACCGAGCAGCTTGCCGCAGCAATGATCTTCCAGCGCCGCGCGCAGGATCTGCTTGCCGTCATACAGATACTCGGGGCCGATGAACCCGACGACCGAATTGACCAGCAGCGGCCGAAACGCGCGCGCCACGCCATAGGCTCGGCATTCGAGCGTTTGCTGATCAACGCCATGATGAGCGCCGGTCGAAAGCGCTGAGCCCTGGCCGGTTTCGAAATACATGACATCGCTGCCGATCGTGCCGCGGCCAAGCGCCAGAGTCGCCGCCTGCGCTTCGGCGAGCAGGGCAAGATCGATGCCAAAGCCACGATTGGCGCCTTCGGTTCCGGCAATCGACTGGAAACACAGGTCAACAGGCGCACCGGTCTCGATCAATTGCAGCGTGTTGGTGACATGCGTGAGCACGCAGGACTGGGTCGGTATGGCATAGGCGGTGCGCAGGTCATCGAGTAGCAGCAGCAACGTGCGCGCCGCCTCGATGCTGTCGCCGGCGGGATTGATGCCGATGACCGCATCCCCGGAGCCGAGCAGCAGTCCGTCGAGAATGGCCGCAGCGATGCCGGCGGGGTCGTCGGTCGGGTGATTGGGCTGCAACCGCACCGAAAGGCGGCCGGGCAGCCCGAGGGTGTTGCGAAAGCGCGTGACGACCCGCAGCTTTCGCGCCACCGTGATCAGATCCTGGTTGCGCATGATCTTCGACACCGCCGCAACCATCTCGGGGGTTAGCCCCGGCGCCAGAGCCGCAATCGCGGTGCCCGTCGCGTCATTAGACAACAGCCAGTCGCGGAACGCGCCGACCGTCAGATGCGCCACCGGTACAAAGGCTGCAGGATCATGGCTGTCGACGATCAACCTTGTGACCTCGTCAAGCTCATAGGGCACGACAAGATCTGCACAGAACGTCGCCAGTGGCAGATCGGCGAGCGCCAAACGGGCGGCGACGCGCTGTTCGGCGCTGGTCGCGGCTACACCGGCGAGGACATCGCCCGATCGAAGCGTGCTGGCGGCGGCAAGCAGTGCGCGCAGATCGGCGAAGCTGTGCCGAGTGTGGCCGAGATTGCAGGCATAGGCCATCAGGCCGGCACCGCAATCGCGGGCCGCCGCCACAGCATGACGCCGACCGCCGCCGCCATGACACCGCCGAACAACGCGAACATCCACGGATTGAACCAGATCATCGCCAGCAATGCCCCTAATGCGAGGCCAAGCGCCAGGCCGGGAAACCAGGGGTAGAAGGGCGCCCGCCATGGCCGTTCGAGATCGGGCGCGCTGCGGCGCAGTCGGAACAGGCTGGCCATGCTCATGATGTACATCACCAGCGCACCGAACACCGACAAGGTGACGATGCTGGCGGTCAAGGCCTGGCCACCAAGACTGATGAAATGATCACTCCAGATCGCCGCGACCCCGACGATACCGCCAGCGATGGTCGCGAGGTGCGGCGTCCGAAACCGCGGGTGCAGACGCGCCAAACCAGCCGGCATATACCCCGCCCGGGCGAGCGCGTAGATCTGTCGGGCATAGGCCATGATGATGCCGTGGAAGGACGCAACCAGCCCGAACAGGCCGAGCCAAACCAACATGCGCAGCCAGCCGCTCGATTGGCCGACGACGGTTTTCATGGCCTGAGGCAGCGGATCGTTGAGATTGGAGAGCGCCCGCCAGTCCCCCGAGCCGCCGGCAAAGACCATGACCCCGAACGCCAGAAACAGCAGCGTGAGGATGCCGGAGACATAGGCGATGGGAATGGTCCGGCGCGGCTCGCGCGCCTCCTCGGCGGCCATGGCAACGCCTTCAATTGCGAGAAAGAACCAGATGGCGAAGGGGATGGCAGCAAGCATGCCGCTGATGGTGCCCATGCTAAACACCTCCTGTCCGGCCCAGCCGCCAGCGGCAAAAATCTGCCACTGAAACGCCGGAAACACGACCCCCATGAACACCAGCAACTCGGTGACGGCAAGAAGGGTCACAAACAGCTCGAATGTCGCAGCGATCCGCACGCCGACGATGTTGAGCGCGATGAACAGAATATAGGCGAGTGTCGCCGCCAGCTTTTGATCGAGCCCGGGAAACTGCACCGCGAGATAAGCGCCGATCGCCAGCGCAATCGCCGGCGGCGCAAACAGAAATTCGATCAGCGTCGCGAAGCCGGCGATCGCGCCGCCGGTCGGACCAAAGGCGCGAAGGCTATAGGCAAAGGGGCCACCAGCGTGCGGAATGGCGGTGGTCAGTTCGGTAAAGCTGAAGATGAAAGCGACATACATGGCGGCAATGACCGCGGTGGTGATCAGGAAGCCCAGTGTGCCCGCCTGCGCCCAGCCATAACTCCAACCGAAATATTCCCCTGAAATCACCAGGCCAACGGCGATTCCCCAGAGGTGAAAGCCGCCGAGCGTGCGCGACAGCGTGGGTTCCTTGGCTGGCTCCAACTGCTTTCCCTTATCGGCATACCAAAGCCGCCGAGACGCGCCACTTTGGCGAAGGATTCGCCAGGCGCCAAGTGATCCTATTGCATCGCCCGCAGCGCCGGTTCAGCTGCCGCAATCACTGCACCGATGGTATGGACCAGAAAATCGTTTCCGCTTCGGCAATGACCAGTGGCGACGACATGACAATGGCAATGACGTGATCACTGGCTCCCGAAACGGCGACACCATCTCGGGCCGCGGCGGCGCCGACACACTGACCGGCGGCGGCGGCAACGACATCTTCCTTTATACCAACATCACCGACAGCACGGCGGCGGCGCGCGACATGATCACCGACTTTGCCGCCGGCGACCGCATCGACCTGTCCCGCATCGACGCGATCACCGGCGGCACCGATGACGGCTTCACGCTGATCGGCTCGGCCGGGTTCAGCAATGTCGCCGGACAGTTGCGCGTCAACAGCCTGGGCGGCGGTATCTTTGCCGTGGAAGGCGACATCAACGGTGACGGCGCAGCGGATTTCTCGATCTGGCTGACCAACACGGATGCCCATACGATCACAGCGGCGGACTTTGTGCTTTAAAGCAGGCACGCGACAGTCTTACAAGCAAACCAAGAATAACTTCGAGAATCACAGGAGGAAAACTGCAGATGACCAATGAAAACGCACAGGACACATCGCCCAAGGCAACCGAACCCACGCGCCGCGAATGGGTCACCCCCGAACTCGCCTGCATCCCGGCGAACACCGCCGAAGTCGGCGCCAACCCCATCAGCCCGGAAGGCGCTTTCGGCACCGGAAGCTGACACAAGAGGTGCGCTCAGGTAATTTTTCCAAGCGCTCTAAGATGATCAAAAGGGGGTTAGACTAGGTCGACGAGTGAGCCAGGCTCTGTGCCAAAATTGCCACCCGCGCCGATTGCGATGACTTTCGCTAAGAGTGTGCGACATGCCGTTCTGCCGATAGGCGTGATTCGCTAGCAACTCTGCCCACGGGCGGCAATTATAATGCGTGCTCTAAATCGCTCGCATCTCAGCTGGTCTTGTGTGCGACGGTTACGTTCTATAAACTATCGGTAATGTGCATATCCTGCGAAATTGGTTTCGGCATTAGCTGGCCGGTGCAGCTACTTCTGCTGCCAACTACGTCGTCACCGGTCGAACTCGATCCGGCCGTGTCGTCATTGTCAGGCGCCGGTTCAGGTGGCGTGGTTTCGAGCCCCGGTGCTCCGGTCTATGTGAATGGCACCGCTTCTGACCAGGCTTTTGTTGTGTCGATACGAGCGCTGTTGCCTGGTGACGCCGGTCTACCGATAGTGGCTTTTACGCCGGTAGCGGAACCTACGGCTCCGGCCGCACCGGCCGCGCCTGCCACCGACACCACCAGGCTCGGCACTGTCGGCAACGATTTCTTCGACATCACTACCAGCCAAAGAGTCCGCATCGAAACCCGCGGTGGCTCGGATTTCGTGAGGCTGGGAACGGGCGATGGCACCCTGGAAATCTCCCTGTTCCTGCTAGGGGCGGGTGGCGGCGAAGGCATCCAAGGCCGTGGCGCACGAACGTTTGGTCGTCTGGAACTCGGAGATGGCGGCGACAGTGTTTTCGGCACATTTGCCGCCGGGTCTTCCCTTACGGTGCTGGCTGGCGACGGCGGTGACTCGATTCAGTCCGATCGCGGCAATCACTACATCGACGGTGGCGCTGGCAATGATTTTCTGACCGGCGGGACAGATGGCGACACCATCCTGGGCGGGGACGATGCCGATAACATCACGGGAGACGCCGCTGCTAACTTCGATCTGTTGTCGCCTGGCGGCAACGACCTTTTGTTCGGTGACGGTGGGGACGACACGATCTGGGGCGGTGCCGGCGACGACCGGGTGGCCGGCGGCGATGGCAATGATTTCCTGCGAGGTTCCTTCGGCCATGACACCGCCTGGGGCGGTGAGGGCAATGACGCCATAAACGGCGAAGACGGAGATGACATGCTGGATGGCGGCGGTGGCCGCGACACGCTGCGCGGCGGCGCCGGGCAGGACACGCTGTTTGGCCAAGCCGGTGACGACCAACTGTTTGGCGATGACGGCGACGACCTGCTTGTTGCCGACAGTGGCAATGACCAGTTATTCGGCGGCAATGGCAATGATCGGCTGCGCGGCGGGCCTGGCAACAACCGGCTGGAAGGCGGTACGGGTGCCGACCTGTTGCTGGGATTCGAAGGCGATGATTTCGTTATCGGCGGCGACCAGAACGACACGCTTGACGGCGGCAGCGGCAATGACACGATGAGCGGCGGCAATGGCGCGGACTATCTGGTCGGCGGCGACGGCACCGACTTCTTGGGCGGTGACGATGGTGACGACACACTGGATGGCGGCGACGGCAATGACAGTATCGAAGGCAGCAACGGCGCTGATATCCTGAACGCTGGTGCCGGCAACGATACGCTGCGCGGTGGTGATGGCAATGACACGCTGTTCGCCGGCGCCGGCACCGATTTATTGTTCGGTGACATTGGCGACGACGTATTAGTGGATGATGCCGTGGGCATGGCCACTTTGCTCGGCGGTGCCGGCAATGATGTCTATATCGTCACCAACGCGAAGACTCTGGTGCTGGACTTTGAAGGCGGCAACGACACTGTCTATGTCTTCGCCGATGGCTGGGTAAATTCGTCCGACATCGAAAATGTCGTCCTGATGAACGGCGCGGACATGCCGTCGAGCGCAATTCTGGTATTGCACAGCACGTTCTTCCGGCAAGCTCCGGGCGCCACGACGACCTATAACTATATCTTTGTCGAAAGCCCATTTGCGACGAGCCGTTCGGGCGGCGGCCTGTTCGCCGGGCTTAACCTGCCGGCGAACGAGAGCCTGCGGATGATCGCGCTTGATGCCGACTTCCGTGCGGCCTTTCGCAAGGCGGCGGATGTTTATGAACGCATCGCAAATGTAAAATTTGTCGAGGTTTCCGACATAAGCCAATCTGATATCGCCATCGGTTCGCACAACATGCTGCCATCCGGCTATGCCAATAGCAGCTCACCAGGCGACAACAGTATCGACGTTCTCATGATTAACAGTCTGGGTAATACCAATATATTACTTCAGTCTCCATCGCTGCTTATCCACGAGCTTGGTCATGTTCTTGGCATGAAACACCCGTTCGACGGCAATTTTGTCTTGGACGGCGGCGATGACGACAACGGCCGTTACAGCCAGATGTCCTTCGGCCGCGGCAAGTCGAATGACGGTCTGATGATCTATGACATCGAGGCGGTCCGCTATATCTTTGGCACGCGCCAGACGGCAACGGGCGATGACGTCTATCGCTTTGACCGGATCAACAACTGGTTTTCGGGGCTGGTCGACGATGGTGGTTCTGACACGATTGATCTCTCGGGCAATCAGGCCGGTGCCACGCTCAACCTTGTCGCCGGCCGGTTCAGCAGTATCAATATCGATCAGGCTAACCAGACATTTTTCAGCGACAATTTGGCGATTGCAAATGGTACGCTGATTGAGAATGCGATCGGCACGAATTTTGCCGATGTTATCAGCGGCAATGATGCAGCTAACCGCATCGACGCCCTTGCCGGCAATGACACGCTGTCGGGCGGTGCAGGCAACGACACGTTGGACGGTGGCTCTGGCGACGATGTTGTGATGGGCGAGGCCGGCAGCGACGCGCTGCTCTCGGGCTCGGGCAACGACACGCTGCTTGGCGGGGACGGCAACGACGGGTTGTTCTTCGGGGCGTTCTTCGACGCCGCGGACACTGCCAACGGCGGGGCGGGCACGCTCGACCAGGTCGGGCTGCAGGGTGACTATTCGGCCGGCGTGACGCTGGGCGCCAACAGTGCGATCGGGGTGGAGCAATTCGTGCTGCTGCCCGGCAGCGATACCCGCTTCGGTGCACCGGGGACCGAGAGCTTCAGCTACAACATCATCACCGGCAACGCCGCCATCGCCGCCGGGCAGCAGCTGATCTTCCAGGCCAACACGCTGCGCGCGGGTGAAAGCTTCACCCTCGATGCGTCAGGCGAACTTGATGGCCTTGTCTTCACCTATGCCGGCCAGGGCACTGACACGATCACCGGCAGCCAGACCGGCGATGCCTTCTTCTTCGGCACCGGCCGCTTCAACGCGGGCGATGTTGTCAACGGCCAGGGCGGCGTCGACCAGATCGGCTTGCAGGGCAGTTATTCGGGCGCCAGTGCGATTGTCTTTGGCGCAGGCCAGATCCTGAACGTCGAAGTCATCGTGCTGCTCACCAATACTGATACGCGCTTCGGCACCGGCACCGGCACCCCGTTCAGCTATGACCTGACCACCGACAACGGCAATGTCGCTGCCGGGCAGCGCCTCGCCATCCAGGCCAACACGCTCGCCAGCAACGAGGTGCTGCGCTTTAACGGCTCTGCCGAGACCGACGGGTCGTTCTCGATCTTTTCGGGCAATGGCAATGACGTGATCACTGGCTCCCGAAACGGCGACACCATCTCGGGCCGCGGCGGTGCCGACACGCTGACCGGCGGCGGCGGCAACGATCTCTTCCTTTATACCAACATTACCGACAGCACGGCCGCCGCCCGCGACATGATCACCGACTTTGCCACCGGCGACCGCATCGACCTGTCCCGCATCGACGCGATCACTGGCGGCACCGACGACGGCTTCACGCTGATCGGTGCGGCGGCGTTCAGCAACGTCGCCGGGCAGTTGCGCGTCAACAGCCTGGGCGGCGGTATCTTTGCCGTCGAAGGCGACACCAACGGCGATGGCGCGGCGGATTTCTCGATCCGGCTGACCAATATCGACGCCCATACGATCACAGCGGCGGACTTTGTGCTTTAGGTCAGCGCCACAGCGATAATCGTGCACGACCGGAGGAAAGCCTGAGCCTACACGCCACCGACCGTCGGCACCTGAAGCTGAACCTACCCGGCCTGCTGCCCCTGTTCGGTACCTGACCATTCCCTGTTATTCTGAACGACTTTCGCTTCCGATTTCACCATAACGCTCTGATTAGTGGCATGAATCTGCCGACGATCGAGCTAAAATGCCGCTGAATTGTCGTGCGAATTCGCTGTTAACAGGGAATATCAGGGAGAGACCGGTTCGCTCCGGACGGCGTCGCGCACCAGCCAGCCCGATAAATCGTCTCGCCGGGACACCCGGCCAGCCCGCGATCAGCGCGGCGCGGCGATCACGGCACCTGCCACTTCAGGCGCTGTAACTGGCGGCTCCGTCAATGCGAGCCAGTCCGTGGGCGGGCGACCATAAAGCATGTCGAAAAACTCGAGCTGCAAGGACGCGGCGCGCGAATAATTGCTGTTCCACATCATGACGATCCCGCTCCTCGACGCTGGATCGAACAGGATGAGCGAACCGTAACCATCCACCGATCCGCGATGGCCGACCAGCGCGTGCCCGGCATAGCTGTATGTCCGCCAGCCGAGCCCATAGGCGGCGTCGGTCAGGGCGCGATCCATCGGTCCGCGGCGCCCGTGCGGCGGCGTCGACACGCGTGATCGGTGCATGGTCGCCAGCGTCGCCGGCGACAAGACACCTGGCATGTTCCCGATTTGCGCATCCATCCAGCGCAGCAGATCACGGATCGATGTGTTGACTCCGCCCGCGGCCGGGATGCGATAATAGGCGTCGCCGACTGTCACCGGGATGCGGCCGCGGTGATGCGGGCGCGCCCAGCTGGCGCTGCCTTCGAGGCCCGCCCGGCCGATTGTCGCATGGGCCATGCCGAGCGGCGCGAACAGCCGCGCCCGGGCGGCGCGCGCGTAATCCGTCCCCGTCAGACGCTCGACGATCTCGGTCGCGGCGTCATAGGCGATGTTCTGATAGGCGTAGCAGCGCGCCGGCGGGCACAAGGCAGGCAATGTGCCAAGCGCGGCGCGGAGCAGCCTCGGGTCCTCTCCGGCTTCCAGCCGCTCGTCCCAGGCGTTGCGCTGCAGGCCGACGCGGTGGGATAGCAGGTCGGCCACCGTCACGTTGCGCGCACCGCCCGGCAGCGTCAGCGTCGTGCCCATGGTGGAAAGCGGCGCGTCGAGCGACAGCTTGCCATCGTTGGCAAGCCCCACGACAAGTGCGGATGCGACGCTCTTGGAAAGCGATGCCCAGCGAAACACCGTGTCCGGAGTCACCAGGTTCCCCGAATTGGCCAGCGTCTCGCCATAGGCTTTGACAAAGCGAACCTCGCCGTCCTCGATAGTGCCGATCGCCAGCCCGACCATGTCCGGCTGCTGCATCAGCAGCATCGCGCGGGCGTTGAGCCGGGCATAATCGACCACCGACGCGCGATGGGGACCGATCCGCCTGATCGCTTGGCCGATCGCGGTGGCCGGCGCGGAGTCGCTGCGCCCGGCGCGCGAAAAACCAGCTTGCGACAATCCGGCGATGGCCAGTCCAGCGATAGCGATGGCGAGGACAATCAGGCCCAGCACGACCGCCGTCTTCATTTTACGTTGTTTCGTCTTCGATCTGTCCACTCGGCCTCCACCGCCCCCGGATTGGCGCACGTCGCGCGACAATGCCAGCGCGGATTTGCCGGCGCGTGATCCGCTGCGCGGCGAACCGACCAGCGGCCGATCAGGGCTGACGGACCAGCGTTCCGACGCCGCGCCGCGTGAAGATTTCCAGCAACATGGCATGGCCGATGCGGCCATCGAGGATGACAGCCGCGTCGACGCCGGCCTCGACCGCTGCCACACAGGTTTCCAGCTTGGGAATCATGCCGCCGGTGATGGTGCCGTCGGCGGTCAGCGCGGCGATGTCGGCGGGCGTCAGGTCGGTCAGCAGCTGCTTGTCCTTTGACAGCACACCGGCGACATCGGTCAGCAGGAACAGCCGCGCCGCGCCCAATGCGCCGGCAATCGCGCCGGCCATGGTATCGGCATTGATGTTGTAGGTATGGCCGTCTGCCCCCACCGCGACCGGCGCGATGACCGGCACGATCCCGGCCGATAACAGCGTGTCGATGATGGTGCGATCGACGTGTTCGGGCTCGCCGACAAAGCCCAGGTCGACCACCTGTTCGATGGCGCTGTCGGGGTCGCGGGTGGTGCGCTGCACCTTGATGGCGCGCACCAGCCCGGCATCCTTGCCCGAAATGCCGGCGGCGCGGCCACCGGCGCGTTCGATCCAGGCGACGAGTTCCTTGTTGATCGACCCCGCCAGCACCATTTCTGCGACCTGCGCGGTGGCGGCATCGGTAACACGCAAGCCGTCGACAAAGCGGCTTTCGATGCCAAGCCGTTTCAGCATGGCGCCGATCTGCGGGCCGCCGCCATGGACCACGACGGGCAGGATGCCGACGGCTTTCAAAAGCACGATATCTTCGGCGAAATCCTGCGCCAGCGCCGCATCGCCCATCGCATGGCCGCCATATTTGACGACGAAGATCTTGCCGGCATAGCGTTGCAAATAGGGCAGCGCTTCGATCAGCGTTTCCGTCTTGGCGATCATTTCGGGGTCGGGGGCGTGGGACATGGCGGCTCTATACGGGGGTGAGCGCCATGACGGAAGCGGGCTATTCGGGAACGCCGCTGCGCAAGAAGCTGGGGGTGGCGCCAGGGCAGACGACATGGCGGCTGGCCATGCCGCCGGACATCGCTGCGGTTATCGATGGCGATGCACCGCCGGTCCTGCTGCCGGCGCCGGTGCCGGGGCTGATGAGCGCGCATCTGTTCGTCACTGCGCGCGCCGCGCTGGCGGTGGAACTGGCGCGGTTGCGGCCGCTGCTGGCGTCCACTGGCATGGTCTGGGTCTCGTGGCCGAAAAAGGCCGCAAAAGTACCGACGGATGTGACCGAGGATGTGATCCGCGCCGCGGCGCTGCCGCTCGGCTTTGTCGATATGAAGGTCTGCGCCGTCGATGCGGTATGGTCGGGGTTGAAACTGGTTATCCGGGTGTCGGAACGCTAAGCATCAGGCACAGCGTGCCCCCGACCGGCACCGCCTGCCATTGAACCGTCAGCGCGGCAATCCGAGCACGGACCGCTGCGATGGTGGCGGCATCGAGCGCCAGCGGCACATCCCCGCGCGCCTCACAGGTGACATGGTAGAGCGCGATGAAATCCGTGTCGGGCACCGGCGCGCCGCTCCACGCTTCGGCCTGCACGGTTTCGACCAGCCGTTCGACGGCGCGGTGGTGCGGGTTGTCAGCGCCGGCGGTAAAGCCTGCATCGCCGCCTGCCGCGATGCCGCCCAGAAAGCCCAGCGTCGCGACCTGGGATTCAACCGCGAAATGCACCATATCGTGCGGGATGATGCCCTGTTTCGGGCAATCGATCGGCGCCAGCGGCCCGGTATCGGTAACGATATCGAGCCGGTCGAATTTGCCGGCGCCCTTGGTAAAGGTCAGTCTCAACGCGTCGGCACCGGCTCTGGTCCGGAATAGTCATAGAATCCGCGGCCGGATTTCTTGCCGTACCAGCCGGCTTCGACATATTTTATCAGAAGCGGCGCCGGGCGATATTTCGGGTCGCCTGTGGCGTCCTGCATGACGCGCATTATGCTGAGCAACGTGTCGAGCCCGACGAAATCCGCCAGCGTCAGCGGCCCCATCGGGTGGTTGGCGCCCAGTTTCAGTCCGGTATCGATATCGATGACGCTGCCGACGCCTTCGCCGAGCGCGAAAATGGCTTCGTTGAGCATTGGGCAGAGGATACGGTTGACGATGAACGCCGGGCTGTCGGCGGCCTCGATCGCGGTCTTGTCGATGCGCGCGGCGAATGCGTGCATCGTCGCCTTGGTCTCCGCCGATGTCGCCAGGCCCGGGATGATCTCGACCAGCGTCATCAGTGGCACCGGGTTGAAGAAGTGCAGGCCGGTAAACCGATCCGGCCGGTCGGTCGCCGCGGCCAGCCGGGTGATCGAGATCGACGAGGTGTTGGTGGCGAGCAACGCACCGGGCTTGAGCGCGAGGCCGGCAAAGATCTTGCACTTCACCGCCTCATTTTCAGTGGCGGCTTCGATGACGAGGTCGGCATCGGCAAATGCCGTATTGTCGGTGGTCAGGCTGATCCGCGCCAGGGCGGCATCGGCC
Organism: Polymorphobacter sp.; assembly: GCA_049318305.1. Taxonomy (GTDB): domain Bacteria; phylum Pseudomonadota; class Alphaproteobacteria; order Sphingomonadales; family Sphingomonadaceae; genus Sandarakinorhabdus. The sequence goes on along the minus strand of JBMOGO010000016.1, from coordinate 5,450 downwards.
GCGTCCTGCGTGACCACGCCCTTGCTGACGCCGCGCCCGAGATTCTTGCCGATGGTTGCTCGCGCCGCCTCGGCCCGCGCCATCTCGACGTCGGACAGGATGACATCATAGCCCGCCAGCGCCGATACATGGGCAATGCCATTGCCCATCAGGCCTGCGCCGATAACCCCGATGGTCTGCACGTCCGTCTCCCTTGCTGGCTCCGGACGCGGTTTACCGCAAATTGCCGGCCCGGCAAGCTTCCGGGCGGTCGGCTCAGGCTGCAACGACCAGGCTGCGCCGGCGCCGCAGCGCCGCGCCGGTCAGGCCGAAACCGGCAATCAGCATCGCCCAGCTCGCGGGTTCGGGTACGGCCGCAAGGCCTACCGCATCGGCGCCCGTGATGTTGAAGCCGTAAATTCGCGTCGGGATCAGCGACCGTCCGCCGGAGCACATGCCACCGAGCGTGATCTGCTCGCTGGTGCCGCCATCGCCGCTGCTGCACACATCGAGCTGGGTGCCGCTGCCCGTCTGCGTCACCGAAAAGTCATTATCCGTGACGAGGAACAGTGAAACGCCGCCATCGGCGCGCTGCTGAAAGGAGAGACCTTCAAGCTTTTCCAGCATGTCACCCGCGCCTGCAGCAATCAGTGCCGATTGCACGTCGAGAAACAGTGTCTTGCCAACCGGGACAACGCCATTGGGAAGAGCATTCGATCCAGCAAGGCTGATATTCGAAACGTCGGTCGCGCCAGCCAGCGTGATACGATAGATGCGCTTTGTCCCGATCGGGTTCGCACCAGTGGGGTCGTCGACACCCAAGCCACGATTGTCGCGTTCGATGATCAGGAAGCTGCCATCCTTGAGCGCCGTGATCGACGAGACGCCAATCGATCGGCCCTGCGTGTTATTCGCGAAATCGCTGCCCGTTCCCGGAATGCGGTCATTGATCGACGACAACGCCTCCAGTTGGTAGATAAACTGCGCATCGGCAACGCCGGTCGCGACATCGAAGCGAACAATGCGCAGGTTGCGGCTGTTGCGGCCCTGGTTGCTGGCGCCCTCGTCGACCAACGGATCCTGCAGGATCGCATACGCCTTGGTGCCGTCGTTCGAAAGTGTCAGGCCTTCGAAGCCGCGATTGTCCTGGCGGCCCTTGTTGATGTCGGGGCGGCCGGCGACATAATCGGTGCCGCCACCAACCGTTGCCTTGGGCACCAGGTTCGCCGGCGTCGTGAAGCTGCGGATGCGCTTGCCACTGGCGTCGAATTCGTAAATCGACGGGCCATATTCGTCGGAAACCAGGAAATTGCCGTTGCTCAGCCGCACCAGGCCTTCGGAATCGAAACTATTGCCCAATACGGCCGGATTGCCGTTCAACAGCGTCGGGTTGAGGCCGCTCAGCTTGGTCCCGGCTTAATCGGTGAAGACCTTGGTGTCGACGAGTTTGAAGCCGGTGATCGCCTTGGTCGAAGAATTGGTCTGCAAGCGGAACGCATGGACCCGCGGCGCAAAATCGATGAGGCCGCCGCCAGGGCCACGATCCGTGATGCCGTAGAACGTGCTGCTTTGCCGATCGAAGACCAGGTCGGACCCAAAGCTGAGCCGGTTGCGGCCAAAGGCAGCGCTTTCCCCGGACAGATCGGTGGTGGCGCCGGCGACATCGAAGCTGCCGGTGAACGTGATGGCCGCGTTGGCCGGAGCCGAAACGATTGCTGCCGCGATGAAGATGATGTTGCGCATGGTAGTCCCACCGAATTTCGAGGAAAGCTTAACCACTTCGATGTTGCGATCGCATGACGGCTTTGGGTCAATCCAGCTTTAACACCTGCTTGCCGCGATTGGCACCGGCGAAAAGCCGCATCAGCGTTTCGGGGGCGTTTTCGAAGCCGTGCTGTTCGTCGACGCGCCAGGCCAGCCGGCCATCCTTGACCAGCGCTGCCACACGCTTGCGGATGGCGGGAAACTCCGCCGCCCAGTCGATGACGATGAAGCCGTGCATGGAGGCGCGGCGGAAAACCAGATTGAAATAGTTTTCCGGCCCCGCCGGCATGCGGCCCAGTTGATACCGGCTGATGCCGCCGCAGATGACGACCCGCGCGCCGGTGGCGATCTGGCCGAGCATGGCGTTGAGGATCGGCCCGCCGACATTGTCGAACACCACATCCGCGCCGCCGGGTGCCAGTTCGCGCAGCCGCGCCGCGACATCTTCGGATTTATAGTCGATCGCGGCATCGTATCCGGCCTCTTCCACCAGCCAGCGGCACTTGTCGGCGCCGCCGGCGATTCCGATAGCGCGGGCGCCGGCGATCCGTGCCAGCTGCCCGACGATCGATCCGGTGGCGCCCGCCGCGCCCGACACCACCACCGTGTCGCCCGGGCGCGGTTCGCCCAGCTTGAACAGTCCGCACCAGGCGGTCATGCCGGTGGTGCCCAAAATCGAGAGCATCGCCGTCGGCGGCAGGTCGGGGTGGCATTTTTCAAGGCCACTGCCATCCGACACCAGCCATTCGGTCCAACCGGTCAGTCCGGCGACCATGTCGCCCACGGCGAATTTGGGATTGTCGCTTGCCACCACTTCGGCGATGCCCGAACCGCGCATGACATCGCCCAGGTTGAGCGGCGCGACATAGTCGGCGATATTCTCCGCCCAGCCCTTTTGCGCGGGGTCGAACCCCAGCCAACGGGTGCGCAACAGCATCTGCCCCGGCCCCGGTACCGGCCGCGCCGAATCGACCAGCTCGAAATCGCCGTCCTGGAATGGCCGGCCGCGCGGGTGGGCGCGCAGCAGCCATTGGCGGTTGTTGGTCATGACCGGGTTTCCCTACCTGTCTCGCGTACCACTTTCGCCGCGCGCGCGGCCGGGCAATAGCTGCGAGAGATGCGAGGGCAGCGCTTGCGGTTTCAGCCATTCCCCGCGATGACCGCGCAATGTGGACGCGCTTTTTCCTGCTGTCGCTGCTGGCGGCGCCGCCCGCAGCGGCCGCACCGGCGGCATCCGAGGCTGTCGCTGCGACCGCGCCGCTGCTCCATCTGTCGGGCAACATCCGTGCCCGCGTCGAAAGCATCGACAACCAGGTGCGCCCCGGGCTGCGGCGCGACGAGGATCTGTTCGTGCTGCGGACCGTATTGCGCGCCGAACTGGGCAATGGCCCGCTGCGCTTCGTCACCGAAATCTGGGACAGTCGCGCCTATGGCAGCGGGTCGTCGCTGGCGGGCGGTCGCTCGGCGGTCAGCAACGGCGAAGTCAATGTGTTCGAACCGGTGCAGGTGCATGTCGCGGCCGATCTGGGCGATGTGCTCGGCACCGGCACGGCGCTGCATGTTACTGCCGGTCGCATGATGCTCAACCTCGGGTCGCGCCGGCTGGTGGCGGCGGACGATTATCGCAACACCACGGCGGGCTCGACGGGGCTGCGCGTCGATTTTCGGCCGCGGCCCGGCATCGAAACCTCGCTGATCTATGTCTTGCCGCAGCAGCGTCTGCCGAACGCCCCGGCTGCCGTGCAGAGCAATGATTTCGCGTTCGATCGGGAAAGCTTCGATCTGCAACTATGGGGCGGCGTCGCCAGCTTCGACCGGGCGCTTGGCGCCAGCAGCGTCGATTTCGGCGCCTTTCGGCTCGTCGAGCGCGATGGGCCGGGCCGGCCGACGCGCGATCGGCACCTGACAACGATCGCGATGCGCGTGCTGCGGCCACCGGCAGCGGGTCACGCCGATCATGACATCGAGGCGGCGTGGCAATGGGGCCAGGTGCGCAATGGGCTGCTCGGCACCGCCGAACGCCAGCAGGTCGCCGCCTGGTTCGTCCATGCCGAGGCGGGGTACAGCCCGATGCTTGCCGGGCATCTGCGGCTGGCCGTGGAGCTCGATGGCATCAGCGGCGACCGGCCGGGCGGCCGCTACACCCGCTTCGACACGCTGTTCGGCATGCGCCGTGCCGATTTTTCGCCGGGGTCGATCCTGTCGGTCATCGGTCGGGCCAATATGCTGGCGGCCGGGTTGCGGCTGGAGGCGGCACCGTCGCCGCGGACCGATGCGTTCGTTTCGGCGCGGGCGCTATGGGCGGAAAGCGGCCGCGATGTCTTTTCGCAATCCGGCGTCATCGACACCAGCGGCGCTTCGGGGCGGTTTGCCGGCTATGAACTCGATAGTCGCCTGCGCCACTGGCTGGTGCCGGCGCGGCTGCGCGCCGAAATCGATGGCGTCGTGCTGCTGCGCCGCGGCCTGTTGCGGACGGCCCCCAATGCGCCGGCGGGGGCGAGCACGCTTTACGCATCGGCGTCGCTGACGGCGTACTTCTAACCGACCTGCCGACCGTCGCTGGGCCAGAAGGGCGCGCGCAGGTCCTTCTTGAGGATCTTGCCGCTGGCGTTGCGCGGCAGCACATCGATGAAATCGACGCTTTTCGGCACCTTGAAGCCGGCGATCCGCTCCCGCGCGAAGGCGATGATCTCGTCTGGCGTCACCTCGCCCTTGCGCACGATGATCGCCTTTACGGCCTCCCCCCAGCGCGCATCGGGAACGCCGATCACCGCGCAATCGACGACGCCGGGGTGTTCATGGAGCGCGTTCTCGACTTCGGCGGGATAGATATTCTCGCCGCCGGAGACGATCATGTCCTTCACCCGGTCAAACAGGGTCAGATAGCCGTCGGCATCGAGGAACCCGGCATCGCCGGTGCGATACCAGCCATCGACTAGTGCCTTGGCGGTGGCGTCCGGGTTGCGGTGGTATCCGGTCATGTTGCTGACCGACTTGATCAACACTTCGCCGACAGCGCCCACCGGCAGTGCATTACCCTCGCCATCGACGATGCGCAGTTCATTGCCTGGATAGGGCTTGCCGCAGCCCAGCATCCGCGCGTTGCCGGCGACATCATGGTCTTCGGGCGGCAGGATGACGACGGTACCGCTGGTTTCGGTGGCGCCATAGCATTGGATGAAGCTGGCGTTGGGAAAGGCCTGCATCGACCGGCGCAGGATATCGAGCGGGATCGGCGAGGCGCCATAGAGCAGTTCGCTCAGGCTGGTCAGGTCGGCGGGCGCCGCCTCCAGATATTGCAGGATCGCGGCGAGCACGGCAGGCACCGCGAACATCTTGGTGATGCGCTCATTGGCCACCGCGCCGACGATGCCGGCGATATCGGGACGGGGAAGAATGACCATGCTGGCGCCGGCGGCCAGCGCGTGCAGTGCCCAGCCGGTGCCGCCGATATGAAACAGCGGCATCGCAACCAGCGCGACATCGCTTTCGTCCCATGTCGCCCATTCGGCGCCGGTGGCGGCACTGTTGCCGATCACCCCGAGCAGTGCCCGATGCGACAGCAACGCCCCCTTGGGAAAGCCGGTGGTGCCACTGGTATAAAGCTGGATGGCGATATCCTCGCGGTCGGCGGCGTGCAGGTCGGCATCGGGGGCGTGGCTGCCGATCCAGCCGGCAAAAAGTGGTGCAACTTCAGCGTCACGGTT
>JBMOGO010000015.1:0-43311 GCA_049318305.1 Polymorphobacter sp. | reverse complement strand
GCTCAAGCACGCCGAAAATCTTGCGCACGAACGCGTCGCGATCAGCCGTCAGTTGCGCCTCTCCTTCGGGCGGAAGCACCAGATCCTCCACCGATCCGACCCTTGCCTCCAGCGCCGCCAGCCGCGCGCGGGTCACCCAGGTTTCGCTGGCGAGTTCGAGGAGCATCTTGACCAGCGCATCGATCGCCGGGTCGTCGAACACCTGCGGTTTGGTGCCGCGCGCCTCGCTCACGCCCAGTTTCCATAGACGAACCATTGCACGCCATCGGCCAGCCGGCCGGTGTTGCCGCCCACTTGCGCCGGGCCTTGCAGGGCATCGGCGACGGCATCCGCGCCATACCAGGCCAGCGACGGCACCACCGTCTGGAAGAACCCGTCCGCCGCAAAGCCGGCATCGGAGCAGAGCGCAGCCGGGTCCTGGTCGCGATAGGCCTTATAGAAGGGCTCGTTGTTGTACCAGCAATCCCAGTCGAGATAGAAACCGTCATAGGCCGACAGCTGGTTGTTGGGCGGCAGTTCATAATGCAGCATCAGCCCGCCGGGTTTCAGCACGCGGCGCGCCTCAGCGAACACCTTGTGGATGTCCTTCAGCGGCAATTCGTGGAGGAACATCGACGAGTAGACGAGGTCGAAACTGGCGTCCGGATACGGCAGCGCCGTCGCATTGGCCTGGACGAAATGCGCATCGACCCCCTGCGCCTGCGCCCGGCCATGGGCATAACGCAGGCACGGCGCCGCGACATCGATACCAGTGACGGTGGCATCCGGATAGGCGCGTTTCCACGGCAGTGTCTGGTGGCCGACCGAGCAGCCGAGATCGAGAATGGCTTTCGGCGCGAAATCCGGGTGCTTGTGGCGCAACCAGAAGGCGCTGCTTTCGCCGATATCGTCGAGATTTTGCCCCATCAGCCCGAACGAGAACACCGACAGGCCGTTTTCATAGGTGGCACCGGCGGTCAGGTCGTCGGCACCGGATTCGGCGCTGTAGCTGCCGGGCATGTGGTGGACATCGATGGCGCTGACACTGCGCGGCACCACCAACGCCGGATCGAGCGTCAGCAAGCCGGTGCCGTTCGCCGCCAGCGCCCTGGCGGTGTCGGCAAGCCGGGCCGCATCGCGGTGGACGGCATCGTTGACGCTGGCCCAGACCATTTCCTGCGCGCCGATGCGCAGCGCCGTATAGAAACGGAAATAGGTGTCGGGGCGAATGGCGGCGTGCACGGCGCGGCCGTCGGCGGGCGGCTCGGGCAGGCGCGGCGCGATCTCGCCTTCGAACCGCGTTTTCAGCGTGGCGGCCATGTGATTGAGGACATGGCCGCGCAGCGACGAGGTGAAATCCTGCGCGGCGAGTTCGTCGCGCGTCGGGCGGACGGCAAGGGCGTGGGTTACCAAACGGGTCATCGGCGGGTCTCCATCAGCACATCATGGCAAAGCGCGGGGGTTGCGTCACCCCTGTCCTGCCCCCTCCCCCCACCGCCGGGGGCGGTAGAGTGGGGAGGGTTGGGGTGGGGGCCCCCTCCCCACTCTCCGCTGCGCGGGGGTGGAGGGAGCAGATAAAGTATTACCGGCGCGGTTGCGGCTTCAGTTTCGCTCCCGGAATCCCGGCCAGCACGGTATTGATCAACCGGGCATTGTCCCATTCAGGGGTGCGCGGCGGCGCGTCGCCGGTGCGCAGCACGATCAGCTGCTGCGACGGCACGATATAGACGATCTGGTTGGAATTGCCGTCGAACATCACGACATCGTTGCTGAGGAACGGTTCGGAATGCAGCACCTTGGGCGTCGGCCGGTTGGCGTTGGCGAAACCGCGGCGCTCGATATAGTCGCCGCCCAGCCACAGCCCCAGGCCATAATGCGGGTTCTGCGCAGTGCCGGTCTGCATGGCGGCCACATAGCCGGCGGGCAACAGCCGCTTTTTGGCCCATACCCCGTCTTGCGCCACCAGCATTGCCATGCGCGCATAGGTTTCGGCCGGCAGCAGTGCGCAGCAACCGCTGTGCGCCAGCCCGCCGGGGCGGTTGATCCAGACCTTGCCACCGGTAGCGCCAATGGGCTTCAGTACTTCCGTGCCGATGAATTCGGCATAGCGGCGGCCGGTGGCACGCTCGATGACCAGCGCGATCAGCTCCGATGTGGCGTTGCTGTATTCATAAATACTGCCCGGCGCATCGGTCAGCGGATACTCCTCCAGGATGATGCGTTCGTGGAAGGGGTGGAGATAGGCGCGGCTCCAGATATTCATCGGCTCGGTGGAAACCCCCTGCGCCAGCAGGCCAGAGCGCATGTCGAGCAGGTGCCGGACGAGGATTTTCTCCTGTGGCTTGCCGCGCCATTCGGAGATGAAATCGGCCACCGGCTGGTCGAGCGACTTGACCTTGCCGAGCGCGATGGCGCGGCCGATGGCGAGCGCGGTGATCGGTTTTGCAAGCGATTTCGACACGATGCCGGTCGTCGCATCGGCACCGCCGAAATAGCTGGCCGTTTGCACCTTGCCGTTGTGGATGACGATGAAGGCGCTGGACTTGTTGGCCTGCGCATAGGCGGTCGCGGCGGCCAGCGCATCCGCTGCGATGCTCGGCTTCGCTGCGACCGGCAGTGGTTTGGGCGCCGCGCCCGGCACGGTTTCCAGCGGGTCGTAACGGCTCAGCTCACCGCGGCCGCTGGTCGAGATGTCCTGGAAACGCGCCGCATAGGTCGCTTCCACATCCGCCGGGTAATCGGCGGCCGCAACGGAGCCGGCGGCCATCAGCAGGGGCACACAGGCGAGCAAGCACAGGATGGATCGCATGGCATTCCCCGGATTATCACCTGTCCACCATGGTCGGCGGGTCATGGTGGCGCAGGTCCGGCGCCGCGTCCATCCACCTGCCGGATAAAGCTGCGGCATTTCGCGCACCCGGCCCGCCGGTGCATAGCGTGGCGGCCAGCAAGGGGATTGGGCGATGACAGACACGCGTTATGGCCGCAGCAGCAACATCGCCGGCTGGCTGGTGATGGCGCTGTATTTCGCCCACCAGCAGTTGACGGTCTTCCTGGCGCGATCGGACCGGTTCGGACCGTTGCGGGAGGAGTATCGCGGCTGGCATTATCTGCTCGGGACTCTGGTGTTCGCCGCCGTGGTCTGGCGGCTGCTGGCGTGGCGGCGCGACGGTGCGGTGCCGCCGGCGGCGGGGGTATCCGCGGCCCTGCACAATTGGGGGCGCTGGCTGGCGCTGGTCGCCTATTGCGTCATCCTGGCGGCGCCGTTCATCGGCATCGTCTATGCCTGGGCCGACGATCTGACCGTGCATCTCGGGCCGTTTTTCGCGCTGCCGACGTTGATGGAGCGCAACCGCAGCGTGTGGATGTTCACCGGCTATTTCCATTCCGGGCTGGGCTTCATGTTCCTGGTGCTCAGCGTGACGGCGCTGCTGACGACCGGTTATGCGCTGCTGCGCTATGGCCGCGGGCTGTTGGCGATTTTTCCGCCCGGCTTCGGCGTGCAGATTTTCCTTGGCGTGTCGTCGACGGTCTATGCCTTTGCCACGTTCCGGTCGCCGGAGCCGGGGCCGCGCGCGCTGGGCATGTTCTGGGCGGCGTGCGCGCTGGTGTGGGGGGTGGCCTGGCTGATCCACCGCAAGCGCGCGCCGGCGACGGCGCGCAGCCTTGGCCCGGTGGCGCGGTTCGCAGCGCCGGTGGCGGCGCTGGCGCTGCTCGGGGTGGGCGCCTATGGCCCGCACGCGCTGTTCAAGGTGACGCCGTGGCCGATGGGCGAACTGGTGAAGGGGCCGGAGGGCGTGACCTCGCACCTGGCGGTCGCCGACCATCCGGCAGCGCGCACGGCGCCGATGCCGCCGACCGTGTTCGAGGACAAGGTCAAGGTCGAAACCTATAAATGGTGCCGCTTCTGCCACACGGTGGAAAAGAACGGCCCGCATCTGGTCGGGCCCAACCTCTACCATATCTTCGGGCAACGCGCCGGCACGGTGCCGAACTTTACTTACTCGACCGCGCTTTCGGATGCCGGGCGCAAGGGGCTGGTGTGGACCGACGAGCGCATCGCCTGGTTCGTCGCCGATCCGCAAAAGCATCTACCCGGCACTTCGATGATCGTGTCATCGGGACCGATTCCCGACCCGGCAGTGCAAAAGGCGGTGGTCAACCTGCTGCGCCGCGACACGATGGCGAATGTGAGGGCGGATGTGGGGGCAGATGTCCCGGCCCCGAAATGACCACCCTTCGGATAAATCGGCAGCGTCTTGCGATGGTGGCGGGCATTCGCGCATGATGCGGCCATGACCAGCCATGACCACCGCGTTTCGACCGGCCTGAAGGCGGCGTGGGGGCTTGGCTCCGTCGGCACGGTGACGGTGCTGACCATCAACTCGCTGCTGCTGCTGTTCTTCATGACCTCGGTGCTCGGCCTGGCGCCGGCACTGGCCGGCAGCCTGTTGTTCGGCGCCAAGCTGATCGATGCCGTGGCGGCGCCGGTGCTCGGCGGCATCAGCGACAGCTGGCAAGGCCCGATGGGGCGGCGGGTGCCGTTCCTGTTGTCCGGCGCATTCGTGTCGGCGGCCGGCGTCGCTTTGGTGTTCAACCCGCCGGCGGCAATGGATGGCGCGCTGCCGATGTGGATCCTCGGCTGCCTGATCGTCATCGCGCTCGGCTATACGCTGTTCAACGTGCCTTACATGGCGATGCCGGCGGAGATGACCGACCTGCCCGCCGAACGCACCTCGATCATGTCGTGGCGCATTGCGTTCGTGTCGGTCGGCGGGCTGATCACCGGGCTGGCTCCGCAGGCAGCGACCCAGTTCGGCGGTGGCCGCACCGGCTTCGGCATGGTCGGCTATATCCTCGCCGCGGTCATCCTGGTGGCGATGCTGAGCGCCTTTGCCGCGGCGCGCCGGACCCGGCAGGTGACGGGCGGTGCGCAGGCCGGCGGCATCAAACGCTATCTGGTTGTCACGCAGAACCGGCCATTCATGCTGATCATCGCTGCCAAGGTCTGCCAGCTGGTCGGGCTGGCCAGCTTGACCGCGTCGATGCTGTTCCTGATGAAGAATGTGCTGTTGCAGCCGGAATCGACCATCGGCCTGTATGTCACCGCCTCCACGGTCGCGATCCTCACGCTGATGCCGGTTTGGGTGTGGCTGGGCAAATATTTCTCCAAGCGCACGCTTTATATCGCCTCTTGCCTGTTGTTCGCTTGCCTGACCTCGAGCTGGCTGCTCGCCGGGCCGAACGAGCCGCTGCCGCTGATCCTGTTGCGCGGATTCCTGTCGGGCACCTTTTCGGGCGGGTTGCTGCTGATGGGGCAATCGCTGCTGCCCGATGCCATCGATGCCGATTGCAAGAAGTCCGGCATCCGCCGCGAGGGCGTTTATGCCGGTGCCTACAGCTTTGTCGAAAAGGCCTCGATGGCGTTCGGGCCGCTGCTCATCGGGCTGATCCTGCAGGCGTTCCATTTCAAGCCGTCGCTGGGCAAGGCGGTGGCGCAACCGGCGGAAGCGTTGACCGGCATTTATATCGGCGTCGCGATCGTGCCGGCCCTACTATATGCAATATCGATCATTCCGCTGTTGTATTTCCGGCTGGATGACCCGGCACCGACACCGGCTGGCGCACCGGCAGCCGCCGAATAGGGAGACGCAAGATGGGCGTGCAATTGCGACAGGGCGGCCGCGCCGCGATGGATTTCATGGTCGAAATCACCGGGGCGAGCCGGCCGCTGGCGGCACGCTGGGGTGCCGCACTGGCCAAATCCGGGGTGACGGCTGACAGCCTGCCCGATGATATCGACGCGCGGCACACGGTGATGGCCGATGCACTGGCCGGGTCGAACGCCTTTGCCGTCAACAATCTGGTGATGGAATTCGCCAGTGTCGAACACGGCCGGGTGGCGCGCGACGGGTTCGACGAGCTTGCCGATGTGCTGTTGCCGCGCCTCGCCGCGCTGGAGGCGAAAGGCCCCGCCACGCTGACCATTCCCAATGATTTTGCCGAGCCCGAATATTACAGGGACGTCTGGTTCCACCGCACCACCGGCGGCTGGAACGGCCATCCGGAAATGGGCTTCATCCATTCCGAACTGATCCACAAGACCTATGTGGCACGCAATTTCGGCGGTGACATCTTCGCCCAGCGGCGTGCCGTGCTCGGCATGTTGCCGCGCGCCGATTACCGCCGCATCCTCGAAATGGGCACCAGTTCGGGGCATTTCACCACGGCATTGCAGGAAACATTCCCGGCCGCGCACATCACCGGGGTCGAACTGGCGCTGCCGATGCTGAAGGAGGCGCTGCGCGTCGCCAATGCCAATGGCTGGGCGTGGGACCTGCATCAGCGCGCTGCCGAAAACACCGGCTTCGAAGGCGGGCGCTTCGATCTCGTCGCCAGCTATATCATCCTGCATGAAATGCCGGCGTCGGCGATCCGCGCCACCTTTGCCGAAGCGTTTCGCCTGCTCGAACCCGGCGGCCAGATGCTGATGAGCGATGTGACGCCGTACCGGATGCTCGACAAACTGGGCGCCTGGCGCGCCGACGCCGGTGCGAAAAAGGGCGGCGAGCCCTATTGGCGCGAGGCGGCGACACTCGACTGGAGCGCCGCGGCGCGCGAGGTCGGCTTCGTCGATGTGTCGGAAGGCGGGCTGAACGGCGCGCCCTATCCCTGGGTGGTGATCGGGACGAAGCCGGCGTGAGCGATGTGAAGGACGCGGGCGCCGCCTCGCGCAGTACGGGGCACGGGCAGTTGCTCGATCCGGCGCAGATCGATGATGTGGCGAACGCGCTGCTCGTGCTGGCGCGCGAACTCTGGGTGGTAAAGGACCGGCAACGCGTGCTGGAAGCGCTGTTGGCCGACAACAACATCATCGTGCCGGGCGCTGTCGCCGATCATCAGCCCGGCGGGGCGCTGGCGGCGGAACTGGCGACAGAGCGGACGCGCTATACCAGTGCGCTGATGCTGGCGCTGTGCCCGCCGAGCGAGGACGACGCATGACGCGCTGGCCGTTCGCGGCGCTGCTGGCGCTCGCCGCCGCGGCACCAGCGCAAACCCCCGAAACCGCCGCGCTGCTGGCGCGGATGAAGGCGATTCCGATGGCCACTGCGGTCGAAAGTCCCAAGGCCTATACCCCGGCTGAAACCGTGCGCGGCAAGCCGGGCAAGGCGCTCCCCACAGGCAGCGGCGTTGCTGCGGCGGCGCTGACAGCGGCGCAGGCCTATGCAGATGCGCAGGGCAGCTTTGCGCTGATCGTCGCGAAGGACGGCCGCATCGTCCATGAACATTATGCGCCGGGGTTCACCGCGCAGTCGCAGTTTTCCACCGCATCGATGCACAAGGCGGTGCTGGCGCTGGCCTATGGCGCCGTGATCAAGGCCGGTCGGATTGCACTGTCCGACCCGCTGGCCAAGCATCTGCCCGAACTGAAGGACGACCCCAAGGGCACGGTGACCATCGAACAGTTGCTGCGCATGACCAGCGGCGTCGGTTCGCCGCCCGCCACCCCCGGCGACCCGGCGGCGCCATCAACGCAATTGATGTTCGGCACCGACAACCGCGCCGCCGCCAGGCTGTTCGTGCTGGCGACGCCGCCGGGCAGCGAGTTCGCCTATCAGAATGCCAGCACGCAACTCGCCGGGCTGGCGCTGCAAGCGATTATCAAGGGCCGCTATGCCGATTATTTGTCGAAAACCATCTGGGCCCCGATCGGCGCGAGCGATGCCCAGCTATGGCTCGACCGGCCAGGCGGCAACCCGCATTTCTTCTGCTGCCTCCAGGCCAGCGCCGGCGACTGGCTGCGCATCGGCGAGCTGGTGCGCAACCGGGGCAAGGTCGGCAGCAAACAGGTCATCGCCGCCGACTGGGTGGCAACGGTCACCGCCGCATCGCCGCTCAACCCCAATTTCGGCATGAATTTCTGGCGCGGCACCCCGCATGCGCCGGTGCGCCGCTATGCCAAGGCGGTGGCGATGACGGTGGCGGCGGCCAAGCCCTTCGCCCGCGACGATGTGGTGTTCATCGATGGCGCCGGCGGACAGCGCGTCTATGTCATTCCCTCCACCGGGCTGACCATCGTGCGCATCGGCAAGCCGTCGCTGAACTGGGATGACAGCGAGCTGGTCAACCGGGTGCTGGCGGGGGTTTGAGGCGCCAGCCTCGCCCTCCCCACCCTATGTTCGCTTCGCTCACATAGGGGGAGGGAGCAGGAGGGTCTGGCTTCCCCCCTACCCCGTCACCGCCACGACATTGTCGTCCGAATTGCGATCGACGTACTTGTTGTACGGGTCCAGCCCCGCGAACGCCGGTTTGCGCGCCGATACCAGCGTGATCCGCTGCTGCCCGCTCGCCACCGGCCGGCGTTCGATCAGCACGACATCGGCCTTGCCGAACTTGCCCTGCCCTGGCCGTTCGCTGAACAGCCCGATTTCGAAACTATCGCGCAGCGGGCTGGCGACTTCCTTGCCCTGGCCATCGGCGTAATATTTGGCGGCCTTGACCATCAGCACCGTCTGCCAGCGGCCATCGGGCAGCTTGCTTACCACCGCGGTATCGGCCTTCAGGTCAAAGACGGTGATGCGTTCGAACAGGTCGGCAACGAGCAGGCGTTCGGCATCGTCGCGCGCCAGCCCCTTCAGACCGGCAACCAGATCGAGCGAGCGCGCATAGGGCTGGCTCTTGAAGCGATAGGTGTCGAGCAGCTGCGCCAGCATGGCGTTGACGCGCGTTTCCCCCAGCCGGTCGGCGAGCAGATACATGACCAGGGCACCTTTACGGTAATGGATATAGCCCTGGTTCTCGACGCGCTGCAGCGGCAGTTCCTCAATCGCCTCGCCGCCGCGTGAGCGCAGGTAGTTATCGAGCTCATACTTGAGGAAGCGGCGCATCTTGTCTTCGCCGTAGAGTTTTTTCATCACCATCAGCGCCGAATATTGCGCCATGGTTTCCACCAGCACGGTGCCGCCCTGCATGTCGGCGCTGATGATCTGGTGCGCCCAATATTGATGGCCCAGTTCGTGCGCGGTAACATAGGTGACATAGTCGATCTCGTCCGGATCGCGCGTGTCCGCAAGGAAACCGATCTTTTCCGAATAGGGTACGGTGCCGGCAAAGGCCTGGGCAAAGGTCGCGTAGCCCGGAAACTCGATGATCCGGGCATAGTCGAACTGGTATGGCCCAAAATTGGTGCGGTAATAATCCAGCGAAAGCTGCATCGCCTTCAGCATCGTATCGACATTGTACGGGTGCTTGGCGTCGTAGAAGACGCTGAGCGCGACACCGCCGGCGTCGGCGGTCTTTTCGGCATAGTTGGCCGATTGCACCGAGAAGAACGCCAGGATTGGCGCTGTCGCCACAAAGCGCGCCGTGCGGCGACCGCCGGCCACACTGTCGGCGACCTTGCGACCCGGCGCGATCGGCGTCTGGCCGGCGTCTGTCGAAACGGTGATGTCCGCCGTCACCCAATCGGCATCGCCGACATAGTTGCGGCGCTGCGCTGCGACATCCTCCAGCTTGGCCATGCGCAGTTCGGCGGGCAGGCCGCGCTTGCGGCGCTTGACCCGGTCGCTGAGCAGGCCGGAGCGATCCATGCCGATCAGCGGCGCGAAATCACTGTTGTTGAGGAAGCTGCCATTGGCGACGATACGCGTTTCGTTGCCGGTGGCGCGAAAACCCTTTTGCAGGAGCTGGCTGTGGAAGCTGAGGCTGGCGGTGCCGCCGGGCGCCAGCGGCGTGGCATAGCGATAGATGCGATAGCCCATTTCGGGATCGTCCATCACCAGCCGGGCGCCGGGCACGGCCAGCGCCAGCACCTTGATATCAGGATCGCGGAAGCGGACATGCAGGTCGCGCAGTGGCGCACCGGTATCATTGACCAGCGCATAGCGGCCGCGCGCCTCCATGCGCGTTTCCGCCGGGAACAGGTCGACCGCCAGCTTGATATCGGTCACCGAGGGTTGGCGGATTTTCTCGTTGGCAAGATATTTCTTCTCGAACGCCGCGACCAGGTCATCGCCATCGTCGCGGGTCCGATATTCGTTGAGGACATTGGTGTTGTAGTAAACGAACGCGCCGGTCGCTGCCGCCACGCCGGCACCGGCGAGCAGCAGCACGCCGGGCATGCCCAGCAGCCGCGCCGGCAGGCGGCGCAGGCGCGGCAGCAACGCTGCGTCGGTGCCGCGCCGCCACAACAGATGCGCCAGCACCGCAAGCATCAGCGCGATCGCCGCCCAGTACAGCCGCAGCCACCAGTCCCCGACTGTTCCGACGTTGTTGCCGTTCATGTCGGACAGCAGCACATCGCCGGTATCGCCATAGGTATAAAGCGGGTGTTCGAAACCGATGTTGCCGAGCGTGATCGAGGCAACGAGATAGACGACCATCACCCCCCAGCCGACATATTTGTTGGGGCTGAGTGCCTGCACGAATACCGACAATATGGCGAGGACGACCATGTCGAGACCCTGCGGCAGCAGGTACCAGCGGATGTATTCCAGCGGCGCGAGGTCGGTCTGGCCGCGGAACAGCTGGATGGCGATGGCGGCGACCACCGAAATGAGCAGCGTGGCGAACAGCACGCCCGACACCGCCAGCACCTTGGGCACCAGATAGGCCCAGTTCGGCAAAGCGGTGGCGTCGATGATCTCGTGCATCTTGCGGTCGCGGTCGCGCCAGACCAGCTCGCCGGCATAATAGATGGCGATGATGA
The DNA here is from genome assembly GCA_049318305.1 of Polymorphobacter sp. Lineage (GTDB taxonomy): Bacteria > Pseudomonadota > Alphaproteobacteria > Sphingomonadales > Sphingomonadaceae > Sandarakinorhabdus. Next base: position 32,624 of record JBMOGO010000015.1, on the reverse strand, counting down.
CCGGGATGATACCGAAACTACCCCTCAGATCCTCGATCAGGGCAAAAGTCAGCGGCCGCGCCGGGGTCCCATAGATTTCATTGGCAAAGAACAGCGAACCGCCGGCGTTGAACAGCCCGATGAGCAGCAGCACGAAGAACGCCGGGCTGGTGAAAACCTGCCGCATTTCGAAGCGGGTGCGCGCTGCCAGCCGCGCCCAGCCGGCATCGGCAGGGCGCGCCGGCGGCAGCGTGGCGACGGTCTGCGGCGCGGTCGCCGCCAGCCTGGTGCGAGTCTTTTCCTGCTTGCGCAGCGCCCGTTTCGACACGCCGCGTTCGGTAAAGCTGAACCGCGACCACGCCAGCACCAGCGCCAGCATGGCAACGCCGATCCAGATCAGCCGGTTCCACAGCAGTGCGCCGGCCAGCGGCGGCAGCAGAGTGTTCGATTCGGTGGCGGTCCAGTAGCGGGTAACGTTGGAAAAGGCCGCAATGCCAAAGGGTTCAACATAGCTGGCGAGATCACGCAGTTCGGGCTGTGCGCGCAGGCTGGTGTTGACTACCAGATACAGCACGAGGAACACGACGACGCCGACATAGCTGTACATCATCGATCGCGTCATCGTGGCGACGGCAAAGAAGATCGCCGATGTGAGCAGCACATTGGGCAGCGCCAGCGCGAAATAGGCAAAGGCATAATCGCCAAAGCGGTTCGGCCCGATGGTTTCGGAATCGAGCCAGGGCATCAGCGAGCCGAGCCAGATCGCCAGCGGCACAAAGGCAAAGGCGATGCCGGCGGCCGCAAACGCCCCGACGAAACGCGCCAGCAGATAATCGAATTTCGTCACCCGCGTGGATTTGACCATCGGGCCGAACCCCGATTCATCGTCGCGGACGATGACATTGGCGACGAACGCGGTCGTCACGAACATGAAGAAGATCGACAGGATCAGGTGGATCTGGATGATCGCGAACGGGCTGTTGACATGGACGTTGCCGCCGCTGCCGATCTGGATCTGTTCGACGGTGGTGGCGCCAAAGGTCATCAGGAAGAATAGCACCGCGACCACCCAGAACACCGGGTTGCGAAACTGATACCGAAGCTCGAACGCGGCGATGCTGGCAAACATGGCGGCCTCAGGCGGCGCGCGCGGGGGCGGCGCGGCGCATGTTCGACAAAGTGGCGAAATAGACATCCTCCAGCCCGCCATCGACCGGGGTGAAGCCGTCGCCGGGGTCATGGTCGGCCAGCACATGGATGATGGTGCGGCCACCGACGAGGCGCGTCGCGATGATCTCGTGCCGGGCGGCATAGTCCGCCATCTGCGGGCGATCAATGCTGCGCGCCCAGACGGTGCCGCGGGCGCGGGCGATCAGGTCCTGCGGCGCGCCTTCGAGCTGGATGCGGCCGCCGGCCAGCACCGCCATGCGCGGGCACAGGTCGGTGACGTCCTCGACGATATGGGTGGACAGGATGATGACGACATTCTCGCCGATCTCCGCCAGCAGGTTGAGGAAGCGGTTGCGTTCTTCGGGGTCGAGCCCGGCTGTCGGTTCATCGACGATGATCAGCCGCGGGTTGCCGATCAGCGCCTGGGCGATGCCGAAACGCTGCCGCATCCCGCCCGAAAAGCCGGCGATGGCTTTCTTGCGGACGTCCCAGAGGTTGGTTTGCGAAAGCAGGGTTTCCACCGTCACCTTGCGATCGGCCGCACTGGCGATACCCTTCAGCACGCACATGTGCTCCAGCATGTCATAAGCCGAGACGCGCGGGTAAACGCCGAAATCCTGGGGCAGGTAACCCAGCGTGGCGCGCAGCTTTTCAGGGTCGGCGATGATGTCGATATCGCCGAAGCGGATGCTGCCGCTGGTCGGCGTCTGCAGGGTGGCGACGGTGCGCATCAGCGTCGATTTGCCGGCGCCATTGGGGCCGAGCAGTCCGAACATGCCGGTGGGTATGGTCAGGCTGACATCATCCAGCGCGCGTGTGCCATTGGCATAGGCATGGGTGACGTGGCTGAGCGTGAGCATCGCAATCCCTTTTACTGACGGAACCGATATAAGCGGACTGTGTTGTACGAGTAAAGCAGCAACTTATCGCAGGCGTGGCACGCCCGGCGCCCGCGCTCCTAAACTTTCCGTAAATTATACCGTGACTTCGCCAGACATGGGGCATAGACTTTGCACAATTACAACACCGGGGGGGTGATTTGTGACCGGGGGAAAGTTCGTGTTTGGAGGCGTGGAGCGCCGGGCGAGTCGCCTGGTTTTCGCTCTGGCCGCAGGGCTGTTGCCGGCGATGGCGATCGCCCAATCACTGCCTCCCGCCGTCAACAGCGGCCTGCCGACGCGGGAAGAAATCGACCCGACCCGCCGCCAGCAGACGGCACCGCCCAGCCGGTTGAAGATCGATGGCGATATCGAGCGCAGCCCCTGCGCGCTCGCCGATCCGGCCTATGCCGCGGTCAACATCACCCTCACATCGGCCACCTTCAACAACCTGGGCCCGGTCGATGCCGCCACGCTGGCGCCGGCCTATGCGGATTTTCTGGGGGTCGAAAAGCCCTTTGCCAGCGTCTGCGAAATCCGCGACCGGGCGGCGACCATTCTGCGCCGGCTCGGCTATGTCGCCGCCGTGCTGGTGCCGGTGCAGCGCATCGAAAATGGCGCGGTTGCCTTTGAAGTCATCTATGCCCGGCTGACCGCGGTGCGGGTGCGCGGCGACGTCGGCCGCAACGAGGCAGCGATCGCGCGCTATCTCAACAATCTCGAACTCGGCAAGCCGTTCAACCGCTACGAAGCCGAACGCTATCTGCTGCTGGCGCGCGATATGCCGGGCTTCGATGTGCGGCTGGCGCTGCGCCCGGCCGGCACCGTGCCGGGGGAGATGATCGGCGAAGTCAGCGTGCGCCGCACCCCGTTCGAACTTGATGCCAGCATCCAGAACCTGGCGCCGGCGGAAACCGGGCGGTGGAGCGGGCAGTTGCGCGCCAGCGCCTATGGCCTGACCGGCTTGGGTGATCGCACTACCGTATCGCTGAGCAGCACGTCGGATTTCGACGAGCAGCAGGTGTTGCAGATCGGCCATGACATGGCGCTGGGCGGCGACGGCCTGCGGCTGGGTGGCCGCTTCACCTATGCCTGGACCCACCCCGGCCTTGGCCCGACCGTGCCCGAAGTGCGCGCTCGCACGCTCTATGCCAACCTCGAGGCGAGTTATCCCTTCGTGCGCGCCCAATCGGGCAGCGTGTCCGGCGCCTTCGGCTTTGATTTCGTCAACCAGGAGGTCGATTTCGCCGGCGCACCGCTCAGCACCGACCGGTTGCGCGTGCTCTACGCCCGCCTCGATACCGATGCGATCGACCTGCGCGGCACCGGGCCGGATGGCACCAGCGCCTGGCGGGTTACCGGCTCCTTGGAACTGCGCCAAGGCGTCGATGTCTTTGACGCCAGCATCAACTGCCTCGCCAATGTGCTGGCCTGCGGTGCCACCGGGTTCGTCCCGCCCAGCCTGTTCGATGGCGACCCGACTGCCACCGTGTTGCGCTTTACCGGGCTCGCGGAACTCCACCCGCTGCGCAACATCACCTTTTCCTTCCAGCCGCGCGGGCAGGTGGCATCGGGCGCGCTCTATGCCTTTGAACAATATTCGGCGGGCAATTACACCGTGGGCCGCGGTTACGACCCCGGCGCGCTGACCGGCGATGACGGCCTGGGGTTCAATGCCGAGCTGCGCTATGATCGCTTCAAGCCGCTCGATGAATTCGATGTCGTCGGCCAGCCCTATGTGTTCGTCGATCACAGCTGGGTGTGGGATCGCAACCAGGCGGCCGGCAGCCAGCCGGCGCAACTGACATCGGTCGGCGCCGGCGCGCGCGTCATCTGGGCCGGCCGCGCCCGGCTCGACCTGGCGCTGGCGGTGCCGCTGCGCGATGCCGGGCCGGTGCAATCCGGCGATGTTCGCGTCCTGATGTCCCTGACCACGCGCCTGCTGCCCTGGGGAGCCCGTTGATGCGTATCGGTAATCGCCTGTCCGCCAATGCCTCGCTTGGCGTTCTTGCCACGCTGCTGATCGCGCAGCCATTGTTCGAGGCGCGATTGCTGGCGCAGGCCTTCAATGGCACGCCGGTCAACAGCTTCGGCAGCGTGACCTTCGATCGCACCATCGGCGGCACCGAGACGATCACCGTCAATTCGCCGACCGCGACGATCAACTGGACCCCCAACGACACCGGCATCGGCGGCGGCGCCATCGATTTCCTGTCGGCGCCGCATGTCGCCAATTTCGTCGCCGGCAGCGCCAGCACCTACACCGTGCTCAACCGCATCATTGCCGCCGACCAGTCGCGCGTCATCGCCCTCAATGGCACGGTCAACAGCGGCGCCGGCGGCGCGGTATGGTTCTATGCGCCGGGCGGCATCCTGCTGGGCAGCGGCGCGCAATTCAACGTCGGCAGCCTGTTGCTGACGGCGAACGATCTCGCTGTCGATGGCACGGGCCAGTTCCTGCAGAACGGCAACCAGTTCAGCGTGGCAGCAGCGACCAACAGCACCGCTAGCGTCCAGATCGCGTCGGGCGCGCAGATTAATGCACTGAACGCCAGCAGCTATGTCATTGCGGTGGCACCGCGCATCATCCAGCAGGGCGCCGTGCAGGTCAACGGCTCGGCTGCCTATGTCGCAGCCAATGCTGTCGACCTGACGCTCAACAACGGCCTGTTCGACCTGACGGTGACGCAGGGGACGGATGCGGCGGGCAACGTCGTCGATCACAGCGGCTCGACAACCGGCCCGGCCTCGACGGGCAGCACCGATCCGCACCGCATCTACATGGTCGCGGTGCCCCGCAACGATGCGGTGGCGATCTTCCTGTCGGGCAGCGGCAATCTGGGCTTCGATGTCGCCGGTGCGCTTGATGTCGTCGGCAATACCATCGTGCTGTCGGCCGGGCGCAGCGTGGTCGGCACGGCGGCGGGCGATCCGTTCGCCGATGTGCCGCTGAATGCGACTACGGCGAACATCACCGTCTCGTCACAGAATGTCACCTCGGCGCTGACCGCGCGGGCGACGACCACGGCGTCATTGTTGTCGTCGGCCAACAGCAGCTTTGCCTCGGACGTATCGATCCGCGGTGGCGGGGGTGGCGAAATCTTCGCGTTTTCAGGCGATCTGAGCATCGCCGGCGATGTCACGGTATCGACGCTGGCCAGCTTTACGACCCTGTCGAGCAATGCCACCCGCGCCGGTGGCAACGCCACTATCGCGGCGAATGCCGGCGCAACGCTGACCATCGGCGGCAATGTTCTCGTCGATTCCCGCGGGATTGCCGATTTGGGCGGAGCGGGCATCGGCATTGGCGGCACGGCCCGTATCCTGGGCAACGGCGGCGTGTTGACGATCGCCGGCGACGCCACAGTGCGGGCCGATGGTCTTGGGGGGGCAGGCGGCAGCGTGGCGGGGGGCAGCGGTACCGGCGGCCTCGCCCAGATTCTGTCCAACGGCGGCTCCTCCGTGACGATCAACGGCGATACGGACGTGCGAGCCGCGGGGTTGGGCGGCGATGCCGGGACCGGCACGGGCGGCAGCGGTACCGGTGGCCGTATCGACATCAATGTCGGCAGCGTCGGCAGCCTGACGCTTGCCGGCAGTGTCATGGCCGACACCTCGGGCATTGGCGGCGCCAGCGGTACCGGTAATGGCGGTGCCGGGTTGGGCGGCTTTTCCAGCCTCGGTGCCTCGGTCGGCACCACGACGGTCACCGGCACGGCGACGATTATAGCGGATGGTCTCGGCGGCGACACGGCGGGCGGCACCGGCGGCGCCGGCACCGGCGGCACTGCGATCATCAACATCTTCGGCACCGGCGGGCTGCTGACCAGCCCGGCCGGGGGCGGATTCCGCGTGACGGCCGATGGTTTTGGCGGTTCCAACGCGCAAGGCGCTGGTAATGGCAGCATTGGCGGCATCGGCAGCGGCGGCTCTGCCCGGGTCTTTGCGGCGACCGGCCAGATCGATTTTGCCAATGGCATCGGTGGATCGCTGGTCACGGCGCGGGGTACTGGCGGCGATGGGGACACTGGCGGGCGCGGCATTGCCGGGACGGCCGAGATCAGCGCGACGGGCACCAGCCAGATCGATATTGTCGATGCCGGCGACGTGGTCGTCGAGGCGACGGCAACCGGCGGGAGCGGCGATGTCGGTGCTGGTGGCAACGCCGGCGGTGGCGCGGTGCGCGTCCAGGCTCTTGGGGGCGGCCTCTTGTCCATCACCGGAGATCTGCAGGCGCAGTTGATCAACGCCGGCGGCCTGGGCGCGACCAGCGGCGGCAATGCCAGCGGCGGCTTCGTATCACTCTCCGCCAATTCTGGCGGACGCGTGTCGGTGGATGGCGCAATCCTCGCGCGATCCAACAACAGCGGTGGCCTTGGTGCCACCGGCGGTGGCGCGGCGACGGGCGGCGACAGCCGGATCGGCGTCGATGGGTTGAACAGCATTTTTTCAACAACCGGCAGCGTTGGCGTGCAGGCCCTGGCCACCGGCGGCAACGCCAGCAGCGGGACCGGCGGGGCGGCGAGCGGCAATTTCGTGGGGATCAGCGCCAGCAACGGCGGCGCGTTGACCATCGCCGGCAGTTTGACGGCGCGGACCGACAATGCCGGGGGCCTCGGCACGACAAGCGGCGGCAATGCCACCGGCGGTTTCACGTCCGTCTTCAAATCGGGTTCGGGCGGCTCCTTCCAGGTCAATGGCCTGGCGGCGTTCAGTGCCGTCGGCACCGGCGGCGCCAGCGCGGCGATCGGCGGCAATGGCACCGGCGGCAACGTCAATACCAATATCTCTGGTACCGGCAACCTGACCTATGCGGGCAGCCTGCTCCTTGATGCCGGCGGCATCGGCGGCGAGGGCGGCAGCGGCGCCGGCGGCGCGGGCCAGGGTGGCTCGGCGGTCGTCGACACCGCGATCGGTCTGTTGACACTGACCGGCCTGGCGACGGTCAGGTCCGATGGTACCGGCGGCGGTTCAGCGTCGGCCAATGGCGGCAATGGCCGGGGTGGCAGTGCGCGGATCAGCACGTTCAACAGCAGCGGCGGCCAGATCAGCAGCACCGCCGGCGGCGGCTTCCTGATCACGGCTGACGGCCTTGGCGGCAGCAACGACAACAACCTCGGCACCGGCGGCACCGGAACCGGCGGCTTTGCGACGATATTCACACCGACAGGTTCCATCAGCTTCCAGAACGGCAATGGCGCCGCCACGCTGCAGGCACTAGGCCGCGGCGGCGATGCTGCCACGGGCGGCGCCGCGGTTGCCGGTACTGTGCAGATATCCGCCGTGACCGCCAGCAACATCAGCATTGCCGACACGACGGGGGTGATCCTCAATGCCTCGGCACAGGGCGGCGAGGGCGCGACCGGCGCCGGTGGCGCAGCAAGCGGCGGCAGTGTGCTGGCGCAGGCGTCGGGGGCGTCGACCGTAGCCATCACCGGGCCGCTGTTGGCCCAGATCGCCAATGTCGGTGGCACAGGCGCCACGAGTGGCGGCAATGCCACCGCCGGGACAGCGACGATCTCCGCCATCGATACCAACAGCCAGCTGACGGTCTCCGGCCTTGCCGAAGCGCGCGCCACGGCAACCGGGGGCTTTGGTCACGGCGTCGCCGGCGGCAACGCCACCGCTGGCACGGGCCGGATCGTCGCCCGACTGGGCGGCAGGATCACCACCAGCGGCAATGCACTGATCGACATGACCGCCACGGGCGGCAACAGCACCACTGGAACCGGCGGTAATGGTGTCGGCGGCGGCAATAGCGGCAGCGGCCTCGGTGATATCTCGGCCGACGGCAACGCTGTTCTGACCATCGGCGGCAACGCTTTGGGCGTTTCGAATGGCCTGGGCGGGTTCAGCGGCAGCGGCGTGTCGGGCAATGGCACCGGGGGTCGCGTCGTCTTCCTCAACCAGACGGGTGCCAGCACCTCGATTGCCGGCAATGCCTCGATCAGAGTCATTGGCAACGGCGGCGGCTTCACCACGTCGGGCGGCGGCAACGCCACCGGCGGCACCGGCCAGATCGGCGCGGGCAATGGCACGCTGTCGATCGGTGGCACCGCCACCATAGCTGCCGACGCCTTGGGCGGCGAGAACCCCGGCGGCAATGCCACGGGCGGCACCGCGCTGATCAGCACCTTTGCCACCGCCGGGCAGGTCGTCATCGGGGGCGCAAGTATCGCGCTGACCGCCACGGCCAGCGGCGGCGGCGGCATCACCGGCGCGGGCGGCAATGCCACCGGTGGCACAGCACAATTGCTCGCCGATGCCGGCACCATCCGTACCACCGCAAATGGTGGGTCGCTCCTGCTCGATGCCTCCGCCACCGGCGGCAACGCGGCCAGTGGCGGCAATGCCGATGGCGGCCGCGCGCTCGCGCAGACCTTCAACATCGGCACCATCGATACCAGTTTCAACACCACGATGTCGGCGCGCGTCACCGGCGGCAGCGGCAGTGCCGGCAATGGCGGCGCGGCCACCGGCAGGCCGCAGCAGACCGACAGCGGTGTCTTCATTCTGGCAGCGCCTACCCGCGGCACCATCCGGCTGGGCGGCACGTTGACGCTCAGCACCGATGCCACCGGCGGCATCGGGCTCGGCATCGGCAATGGCGGCAGCGCCGTCGCGTCCGATATCCTGGTCCGCGCCGTGTCCGGCAGCGTTTCGACGACATTCCTGTCGGCATCGGCGCGCGCCCTTGGCGGCACCGGAGAAGCCGGCGGCGCCGCGACCGGCGGCACCGTGTTCCTGCAGGCGAACAGCAACAACGCAACCGCCTTGCCCTCGGCCAGCCTGACGGTGACCGGTCTTGCCACCACAACGGGCTTTGCCGAAGGCGGCCTGGGCGGCAGCGGCGCCGGCGGCGCGGCGACAGGCGGCGGCTTTTTTGCCAATGCCACCAGCAGCGGCACGCGGACCGCGACCATGACGCTGGGCTTGCTCAACTTTGAAACCGCAGCGCTGGGCGGCAATGGCGGCAACGCCAGCGCCGGCCAGACCGGCGGTGCCGGCGGCGCGGCGACGGGTGGCAGCGGCAATGCCAATGCCGGCGGCCCCAATTCGACGCTGACCATCGGCGACATCAACGCCACCGCCAGCGCACAGGGCGGCATGGGCGGGCGCGGCGGTGATGGCGGCAGCGGCACCGGCGGTGCGGGCGGAGCCGGCGGCGCGGCGCAGGGCGGCTTCATCAACAGCACCGGCACCATCAGCAACACCGGCTCCGCCACCTCATCGGCAAGCTTTGGCAATGTCAGTCTCGTGTCCGGCGCGGAGGGCGGCAAAGGCGGCATCGGCGGCGGCGGCAACATTGTCGGCAGCGGCGGGCGCGGCGGTGATGCCAGCGGCGGCCAGGCATCCCTGTTGTCACGCGGCGCGCCAGTGACAGCCGGCAGCGTTACGCTGTTCGCCGGCGCCACCGGCGGCAATGGCGGCAGCGGCGATGGCACAATCATCGATGCCGGCGGCGGCAATGCCATCGGCGGCTTCACCGGTATTTTCGTAACCCCGCACTTCATCACCGCCAGCGCCGGCAGCGCGGTGGTGGGCCAGTTGACAGCCAATTCGAGCGCCACCGGCGGCAACAGCGCTGTGCAGGCCGGAAGCGGCACCGGCCGCGAAGCATCAGTCACGTTGGACCAGCAGCGCCAACAAGTGCCAACCGACCCAATTCCGCCACAGGGCGCAGTGACCGGCAGCATCATCATCAACGGCGCCTTGACGCTGACAGCGGATGGCCGCGGCGGGGCGGCGACATCCGATACCGGCAACGGCGGCAGCGGCATCGGCGGCAGTGCCACCATCACATCGATCGGTGGCACCAACGCCAACGCCGGTTCGGGAACCGTCACCGTGCAGGGCAATGCAGGGCTGTTCGCGCGCGGCGAAGGCGGGTCGGCGACCAGCGGCAATGGCGCCGGCACCGGCGGCGCCGCCACCGGTGGCACCGCGACGCTGCTGTTCGATGCCGGCACGACGACGATCAACGGCGCGCTCGACCTGTTCGCCTCCGCTACCGGCGGCAATGCCGGCACCGGCACCGGCGGCGCAGCGAGTGGCGGCACCGCGTCGATCACCACCGGCGTACGCGGCGGCAGCGCCGCGGTGCAAGCCGGCGTGCAGATGCAGACGCTCAACCGCGGCGGCAATGGTGCCAACGGCGGCGCGGTCAACGGCGGCACGCTCGATGTCCGGCTGACCAACGCGGCAGTGCTGACCATCGGCGGCAATTTGCGGCTGGATGGCTTTGTCATCGGCGGCGTTGGCGCCAATGGCTCGGGCGGCGCAGCGACCGGCGGCACCTCGGTGGTGTCCGTCGCGGGCGGCAGCCTGCTCGATATCGCCAGCAATCTCGAGATCTTCCAGGGCAGCTTCGGCGGCGATTTCACCGGCATTTCGGCGGCATCGACCGGCGGCAGCACGACGGGCGGCGGTGTCACGCTCACCGCCGATGGCGGCACCATCGACGTTGGCGGCGCACTGACCGGCGCTGCCGGCGCAGAAGGCGGCAATGCGCTCGACAATCAGGACGGGCTGGGGCGTGGCGGCAATGCCACCGGCAACGGCTTCCTGGTGCGCGCCACCGGCACGGGAGCGATCATTGTCACCGGCCGCACCATCCTCGATGCCGCAGCGACCGGCGGCAATGGCAGCCTGAACGCTGCCGCCGGCGGCAACGCGCTGGCGGGCCAGGTGGACGTATCGCTGACCGGCGGCACGATGACGCTGGCCAGCGATCTGCTGGTCTTCAGCACTGCCACCAGCGGCGAGGGTATCACCAGTGGCAGTGCCACCGGCGGCCTTGCCACCGTCACCAACGCCGGCGGCACGCTGACGGTGACTCAGGGCATCAGCATCAACGCGAACGCGGATGGCAACAGCACCGGCACAACGCCGGTCTTCGGTAACGCCACCGGCGGCACCGCACAGCTGACCTTCAACGGCGGCACGACCTCGGCAACCGGGATCACCCTCGACGCCAGCGCCGAAGGCACGGTGGCCCGCGGCGGCACCGCCCGGCTGCTGAACGCCAGCAACGGCGGCACCTTGACCATCAGCGGCAGCATTGACGCGGATGCAACTGCCGTCAGCCTGAACAATGGCGCGCTGGCACAGGCCATCGGCGGCACCGCCATCGTGCAGACCAGTGCCGGATCGACGGTCAACCTGGGGGCAGGCGGCTTCGACATCGAAGCACAGGCATTCCAGGACAACGCCAGCGGCTCCGGCGGGCTCGGCGCCACCGCCGGCATCGCCACGCTGAGCAGCGGCGGCACCACCACCAGCAGCGGCGACGCAGTGGTGCTGGCACGCGCCTACACCGGCGATATCGGCGCGGGCACGGCATCAAACCTGGCCACCGGCGGCACCGCCAGCATCATTTCGACCGGCGGCAGCCTGACGCTGACCCAGGCCTATATCGGCGCGTTCGCCGATGCCGATGGCGATGGATCGCCCTCGCCCAGCGGTAATTTTGCGCCCGGCACCGGTGCCAATGCAATAGGCGGCACGGCCTTTGTCAGTGCAACCAATGGCAGCCAGATCAATTTCACCAACGGCGGCGCCGATGTGGTGATCGTCGAAGCCTATGCCATTGCCGGCAATGGCACCAGCGGCGGCGCGGCGACCGGCGGCATCGCCACCATCAGCGCCGTGGGCAGCGGCGCGTCGGTCAACCTGGCCGGCAATGGTGCCGGCCTACGCGTCGACGCCTTTGCCCGCGCCGGGGCCGGCAACACCATTTCGGGCGGCAATGCCACCGGCGGCGGGCTGGCGCTGGTCGCCGATGGCGGCATGGTGCGCTATGGCATCCTGAGCCTCAACAATTCGGCAACGGCGGGCGCCGGCAGCATCGGCGGTGCCGGCACCGGCGGCAGCGTCGCCCTGACACTGACCAACCCCGGCACAGTGCTTGGCAACACCCCCTCGCTCAATGTCGATGGCCGCGGCGCCGCTGGCAGCAGCGGCGATGGCGGCGCCGGCAACGGCGGCTCGGTCATCGTGACGATCGGTGCGGGATCCGTGCTTAACCAGTCGATCAACGCGCGGGCCGAAGGGCGCGGTGGTAACGCGTTGGTGGCTGGTACCAGCGGCATCGGACGCGGCGGCACCATCAACGTAACGGTCGATGGCCCTGGCGCCAGCCTGACCGCGACGAGTTTCCTGGCCGATGCGGTCGGCAATAGCGGCGCCGGCGCCGGCGCCAGCACCAGCGCCAATGGCGTTGGCATCGGCGGCACGGCCAGCCTGGCGGTCCTCGGCGGGGCAACTGCCACTGTCGGCAGCCTGTCGATCTCAGCCCGTGGCGGTGGCCTCGGTGGTGGCGCGACGAGTGGTGACGCACAGGGTGGCACGGCCAGCGTGAGGGTCGCCGGCGGAGCGTCGCTGACCCAGACCGGCGGCACCGGCAGCTTGTCGTTGGACGCGAGTGGCCAGGCCGCGTTCGGCGGCCTCGGCGCCAGTGGGACCGCTGGCACCGCCAGCCTGACGGTCGATGGCGGTTCGGTGACGCTGGCCGGGGGGGCCTCGCTGAATGCAATCAGCTTCAGCTTCAGCGGCAACGGCAACAGCCAGGCCGGTACGGCGCTGGTGAATGTGAGCAATGCCGGCGTCCTGACTTCGGCGGGTTCCCTGTTCGTCAACGCCACCAGCAATACCGACGTCCGCAATGGCGGCGATGGCGGCAATGGCACCGGCGGCACCGCGACGGTACGCGTGACCGACGCCGGGCGGATAAACGTTGCCGCGTTGACTTTGTCTGCTCCCGCCCAGACCTTCGGCGGCGTGGGTAACGGCAGCAACGTGACCAGCGGCAGCCTGCTGGTCGATGTGCGTGGCAGCGGCTCGCAGCTGGTGGTGGCCGGCCTAACAAACCTGGATAACTCTGCCACTGGCGGTGCCAGCAGCGCCGGCGATGGCGGTGACGCGACCGGCGGCACAGCTGCGCTGTTGATCGATGGCGGCAGCTTCAGCAGCGGTTCCTTCAGCTTGAACCAGAACGTGAACGGCGGTGCTGGCAACAGCGGCGGTGATGCGACGGGCGCATCACTCGGGATCACGCTGACCAACGGCGGCACCTTGACGGGTCCGCTGCCGGCGATCTTCGTCAGCGGCAATGGTGGCCTTGGCAGGGCCGGTGATGGCGGCGACGGCGCCGGCGGCAGCTTCAACCTGACTGTCGGCACGGGGTCGACGCTCAACAACAATATCACCGTCAACGCCAACGGCGCCGGCGGCGTCGGGACCGGCACCGCCAGCGGGGGCAATGCCACCGGCGGCACCATCAACATTACCGCCGCCGGCAGCGGCGCGGTGCTGACCAGCGCCGGACTCAACCTTTCCGCCAACGCCAGCGCCGGCGGCAATGCAGCAGCGGGCGGTACCGGCGGCAACGCCACCGGTGGCCAGGTGCGCACGCTGGCCAGCAACGGCGGCCGGCTCAATATCAACGGCGCGCTGACGTTCAACGCCAATGCCACGGCCGGCGCCGGCACGGTGCTTGCCGGCACGGCGGTGGGCGGCCTGGCCTCGCTCCAGGTGCTGTCGGGCGGCAGCATCGTCCTGTCGGGCGGCAACCTGAACCTCATCGCCACCGCGACCGGCGGCCCCACCGAAGGCGGTGATGCCATCGGCGGGACCGCCGAAGTGGTTGCCGACGCGGGGTCGATCAGCCTGACCGGCAACATCATCACCACGGCATCGGCGACCGGCGGCACGGCCACGGCCGGCAGCGGCGGCAGCGCGCTTGGCGGCACGGCACGCTTCCTGGTCAGCAACGGCGCGACCTTCGCGACGACGCAGGGGTTGATCGCGCAAAGCCTGGGCACCGGCGGCGGCGGCAGCGGCACGGCGAGCAGCGGTGCGGCCAGCGGCGGCACGGCGCTTGTCAGGGTCACCGGCGGATCGACCTTCACGGTCGGCACCGATGTCACCGTCCAGGCCCCGGCCGGGGGCACGACAGGCATCGGCACGATTGGTACGGCGACCGGCGGCACCGCCGAGCTGAGCGCCGATGGCGCGGGTTCGGTGGTCAGCATCGTCAATTCGCTGCGGGTGACGACCGAATCGAACAGCGCCAATGTGACGGCGGCAACCGGCGGTATCGCCATCGGCGGCACGACCTTGCTCAAGGCCAGCAATGGCGCGCGCATCACCACGACGGCGAACGTCAACACCAACATCATCGCCAACGGCCGCGCCGGGCGCGGTACCAGCGGGGCCGCCGGCATCGGCGGTACGGCGACGATCAGCGCCGAAAGCGGCACGATTGCGCTCGGCGGCGGCCTTATTTTCCAAACGACCGGCACCGGCAGCCAGGGCCTTTCCGGCCCCGGCGGCAACGGCACCGGCGGGATCACGGCAATCAACGTGCTGGGCAGCGGCAGCGCGCTCGATATCGCCGGCACCGCCTTTGTCAGCAGTACCGGCGGCGGCGGCACCGGCACCACCGGCGGCAGCGGCACCAGCACATCGGTTACCGTGCTGGTCGATGGCGGACGGCTGGCCAGCACGACCTCGGGGCTGGTGTTCTCGGCCGACGCCAGTGGCGCCAATTCGGCTGTCGGTGGCGCCGGCCAGGGCGGCGCGCTCAGCCTTACCGCGCGCAACGGCGCTGTGGTCACCACGACGACCGGCGTCATTTTCAACAGCAGCGCCACGGGCGGCAGCGGCGGCGATGGTGGCAGCGCCCGCGCGGGTGATATCACGGTGGCTCTCGCATCGGGGGCAACGCTGTCGAACCGCCTGACGATCAATGGCAATGCCTCTGGCGGCAACGGCAGCGCCACCGGCGGCGGCGCGACCGGCGCCGCGATAGGCCTCGGCGCCGATGACGCCGGCACCGCGATCACGCTTTCGTCGCCAACGGTCATCACCGCCAACGCCGTCGGCGGCAATGGCGGCAGCGGCGCCGGTGGCGACGCCACGGCGCGCTTCGTATCGGCGGCAGCGCGCGGCGGCGCCAGCCTGATCCAGACCGGCACCGGCGATTTCGGCATTGCCGCGTCGGCGACAGCCGGCAGCGGCGCCGGCGGCGGCACGGCGACCGCCGGGACTGCGGCGCTGCTGGCCAATGGCGGCGGCAACATCGATCTGGCCGGCACCGCAACGCTGCGCGCCGATGCCACTGCCGGCACCGGCGCCGGGGCGGCGGGCGGCAGCGCCACCGGCGGCACTGCGGTCTTGCGGGTGCAGCCCGCCGGCGGCACGGCGACAATCGCAGGCAATCTGATCGCATCATCGGCGGCGACCGGCGGCAACGCCAGCGGCCTGGGCGGCAGCGGCACCGCGGGCACCAGCGCAGTTGTCGCCGATGCCGGCACGATCACGCTTGGCGCTGCCACCAGCCTGACGTCGCAGGGTTCCGGCGGGACCGGCAGCACTGGCGGCATCGGCCGCGGCGGCCTTGCCTTTATCGGACCAAGCGCCGCCGGCACCGTGTCAGCACCGGGCGCCATCGCCCTCAACAGCGTCGGCACAGGGGGCGCCGGGCTTTCGGGCCGTGGCGGCGACGGCACCGGCGGCGCGCTCAGGGCCGGCACGCTCAACGGCGGCGGCGCGGGGTCGACGGCAGTATTCGGAACGATCACCGGCGATGCCTCGGGCGTCGGCGGCGGCGGCGGCAGCGGTGCTGCGGGCGCCGCAGGGGGTGACGGCGGGACAGGCACAGGCGGCTTTGCCGGGGCCGGGTCGACGTCGAGCAACGGCAACATCACGACCGGCGCGCTGACGCTGACGACGGCAGGCATCGGCGGTGCCGGCGGCGCGGGCGGCGGCGGGGCCGGCACAGGCGGCAATGGCGGCGCGGGCGGCAATGGCTTCGGCGGGTTGACCGGCGGTGTCGGGTCCGATGATGTTGACGCTGGCACATCGACCGGTACGTTCCAGTTCGGCACTATCAGCTTCACGGCCACCGGCACCGGCGGCGCGGGCGGCGCCGGCGGCGTCGGCACGGCCGGGACCGGCAATGGCGGCATCGGCGGCAACGGCAGCGGCGGCACCCCGGCATTTGGCGCCGGCGGCGGCGCGGTCACCTTTACGGGCGCGACCACCATCGTGGCATCCGGCACCGGCGGCGCCGGTGGCAGCGGTGCGCGGTTCGGCAATGGCGGCAACGGCACCGGCGGGACGGTCGGCACCGGCAGCACGGCCAATCTGAACGGCGGCGCGCCGAGCAGCCTGGTGGCACAGTCGGTCAGCGTCGATGTCTCGGGCCTTGGCGGCACCAGCGGATCGGGCCTCACCGGCGGCTTTGGCGGCATCGGCACCGGCGGCGTGACGCGCAACGGCGCCAGCGGCGGCAGCACAACCACCTATGCCGGCACGCTGACGGTGCTGGCGACCGGCACCGGCGGCGCCGGCACCGGCGGCGGCAATGGCATCGGCGGCGGGGCAAACATAGGCCGGCTCATCAGCGGCGGCGGCGGCAGCTTCAGCGTCGGCGATGTGGTGCTCACCGGCACCGGCACGGGCGGCTTTGGCGATGCCTTCAATGGCGGCAATGGCGTTGGCGGCAGCACCGATATCTCGACGGAAGGCACGCTCAACACCGGCAATATCACCATCAACCAGATCGGCCGCGGCGGAAATATCAGTGGCAGCAACCCCAATGCCGTGGGCGGCGACGGCAGCGGCGGCAGCATCACCATCACGGCGGATGCCGGGACACTGACGGGCGGCGTGCTGACCGGCGATGCCAGCGGGCTATTGTCGGCATCCGACACCGGCGCCAGCCTGGCCGGCCGCGTCGCCATGTCGGCGATCAACGCCGGCAGCATCGGCCTGGTGTCGGTCAGCCTGACCGCGCTGGGCGATGCGGCACCCGCCAATGCCCTGGCATCGGCGCTGACCACCAGCAGCGGCACCATCACGGTGACCGGCGATGCGCGGACAAGCGACCCTGGCGACCTGACGATCACCACCACCGGTGACCTGGCGCTGGCGGCCAATGACGGTGCCATCACCGTTGCGGGCACGTTGACCGCCACCACGGCCGGCGCGATCATCGCCAGTGTCGATGGTTCGGCGATCACCAGCCCCACCGCCATCACCGCCGACCAAGTGATGCTCTCCGCCGCCGGCGGGATCAACACGCCTTCAACGTTCGTGTCGAACTCCCTGCTGTCGTTCAACACCGGCGGCAGCGTCACCTTGGGTGACCTTGTCGCGCCAGGTGCCGTCGCGATTTCGGCGGATACGAGCCTCACGCTGGGCAATGTCACCGCCGGCACCGGGGTCACCTTGTCCAGCCTGGGCGATGTCACCACCGGCAATGTGCGCGCCGAAACCGATGTGCGGATCAGCGCCGGCGGCAATCTGCTGGCCGGCAATGTCAGCGCCGCCGCATCGGTGGTGCTGGCTGCGACCGGCGCGACGAGCAGCATCACCGCGGGCGCCATCGATGCCGGCATCCTGCGGCCCTCCACCGACCCGCTGGCGCAGTTCGGCGTGCGTGTCGATGGTGTTGGCGCCGTCACCACTGGCGCGATCACCGCGCTCGGCGACATCGGCGTCATCACCCGCACCAGTGCGCTGACCACCGGCGCCTTGACCGCCGGCGCCAATGTCGTGCTGCTCGATGTCGGTGGCATCACCACCGGGCCGATCATCTCCGGCGCCGGCGATGCGGTCTATATCGCCAACCACAGCATGGCACCGCTGATCGTCATCGATGCGCTGGGCAATGCCGATTACACCGCGCTGATCGCCACACAGCCGGTGCGGCTGGTCGGCGATGTCAATGTGCTCGGCGGCATCACCACCGGGCGGCTCGATATCGCGGCGACGGGCCTGGTCAATGTCACCGGCGCGATCGACACCAGCATCGGCGCGCGCATCATCGGCGGCACGCTGGTGCTGTCGAACATCACCTCGGGCGGCTTCCTCGACCTGTTCTCCGATGGCAATCTGACGCTGGGCGATGTGCGCGGCGAAGGTGATGTCGAATTCGCGGTCGCCGGCAACATCTTGACCGGCGCGCTCAGCGCCGGGGACACGGTGCGGTTGACCGCGGTGCCCGGCGCGAATGGCGCCGGCAACATCACCACCGGCGCGATCGATGCCGGCATCCTGCGGCCCTCCACCGACCCGCTGGCGCGCTATGGCGTCGCCATCGATGCGGCGGGCAATGCGGTGACGGGCACGATCAACGCGGCCGGCGCTGTCGGCCTGACCGGGCGCGCCGGGTCGGTCACAACGGGCAATGTCACCGCCGGGCTGGCGATCGGGCTGCTCGGCAAGACCGGCGTGACCAGCGGCGCGTTGCGCGCAAGCCAGCTGGTGTTGATCGCCGATGCCAGCATGGCGTCGCTGATCACCGAGGACATGAACGGCAACCTCGACTATTCGGCACTGCTGACTGCGACTCCGGTGGCGCTGGCGGGACCGATCAGCGTGGCCGGCAGCATCGACGCCGGAGCGTTCCGCGCGTCGGCAACGGGGGCGGTGACCGCCAGCGGCACCATCACCACCGCAAGCGATGTGTCGATCCGCGGTGGCAGGATCGGCGTCGCCGATGTCAGCGGCGGCAATGTCGTGATGCTGACCACGGCGCAGGGTGGCAATCTGGTCACCGGCGCGATCACCAGCCGCAACGATGTCGACCTGGAATCGGCAGCAGCGATTACGACCGCTGCAATTTCGGCTGCCGATTCGATTGCGGTCGGTACCGATACCGGAACGGTGACGCTCGGCCAGTTGACGGCCGGTACCGGCACTGAAACCAATGGCCAGATCGGCATTGGCGGCGGCGGCAACGTCAGCATCGGCGGGGCCAGCGCGCGCGGCAATATCGACATCGTGACCGGCGGCAGCTTTGGCGCCGGCACGATCACGACCAGCCGCAACCTTGCCGTGCTGGCCACGACAGGCGCCAGCTTTGGCGCGGTCACCACCGGCACCACGTCACGGCTTTATGTCGCCAATGCCTCGATGCGATCGGCGCTGGGCGAAGTCGATGCGCTCGGACCCCCGTCCGGGTTCGATTTTGCTCCCTTGTTCGCGCTTGCACCGGTGCGACTGGCCGGCAATATCGGCTTTGGCGGCGCGGTCGGCACCGGAGTGTTCACCACCGCCGGCACCGGCAGCTTCAGCGCCGCCGCCATCACCGCCGGCACGTCGGTCACCGTCAACAGCGGCAGCCGCGCGAGCTTTGCCGGACAGGTGACGGCCCCCACCATCACCGTGCGGTCGGCCGACATCGGCATCGGCAGCAGCGGCATCCTGGGCACCAGCGCCACCACTGCGCTGACGCTGAATGTCGACGCCGCAGCAACGGCGGCTACCCTTGGCGGCACCGGCGAACAGGGCAACACCACCACCTATCTGCTCGACGCCGCCGAAATCGGCCGGCTGCGGTCCCGCCAGATCACCGTCACCGCCACCGATGGCGAGACCCGTCCGGTGGTGACGATGCAGGCGTTCACCCTGCCCGGCACCGGCACCGCGACCGATGGCAACAGCTTCCGGGTCGATGCCACCAACCGCATCCGCGTCAATGGCGCGGTGGCGGTATCGGGCGCCGGCAGCGGCGACACCATCCAGCTGACATCGGCGCAGCGTATCGAAGTCGCCAGCGATGGCGGCGGCGCGGTCCGCCTGCTCGATGCGACGGGTTCGCCCGCCGGCACGCTGCGGCTGACAGCACCTTCCATCTGGATCGGTGATGCGGCGCTGCTGACGCAACTGGCCAGCGACGTCAATTTCGCCGGGCGCAACGCGTTGCTGGCGACCCCGCTGGCGGTGCAGGGGTCCACGCTGGCCGGCGGCACCATCCTGGTGTCGGCGAGCAGCAACTTCCTGGTCCGCAACAGCGGCACCGCAGCGCAGCGCGGCGGCTTTGCGGCCGGCACTGGCGGCATGACGATCACCGCCAGCGGCACGTCGCCGGCCGATGTGGTGATCAACGGCACCGCGCTGGAGGCAGCGAACATGCTGCTGACCAACGAACGCACCATCGAAAAGGTGAGTTTTGGCACCGGTGGTGGCGGCTTTTCCGCCACATCGACGGTGAATGGCTGCACCGTCGGCGCCAGCTGCGCCGCCCCGGTGGCGCCGGAAACACCGGAGGAGGAGCGCAAGGTCGAAGCCATCGGCACCAACGTCGCTGCACTGATCGACGACAGCAGCCCGGGCGGCACGGTCGGTTCCGATGACCAGGCCGATGATCCGGCCGATCCGGCCAGCCAGTTGCCCGCCGTGCGCATGTCGCGGCTGATCGACATGGGGTCGGTGCGCACCGCTGCCGATGTCAACGACCCGGTGACCAGCGACGGCAACCCGGCGATGTGGATCGATGTCGCGCCGCCACCGCCCGCGGTGACCGGTGACAGGGCTGGCAGCAAGGGAGGACAGAAATGATCCGGCGTCACCTCGCGTCCGCCGCCGCCATCGCCGTGCTGGCCAACGCCGCGCCGGCGCACGCCGTCAGCCTGAAGCTCAACGACAGCTTTCGCATCGGCAGCGGCGGCGTGTTGTGCACGGCGCAGGCGCGGCCATCGGACCCGGCGCTGAAATCGATGTTCGATCGCGGTTACCAGATCGTCTGTCGCGACGCCGCAACCCCGGTCGGCAAGCTATTCGCACTGCGGGCCGCGGTGCCCGATGCCGCCAGCCTCTTGCCCGATGGTGCCGCCGGCGGCGCATGCGAGGCCCCGGCCCCGGCCACGATCACCGGCCTGCCCGGTGCCATGCTGCGCCGCTGCACGCGCGGCGGGCTGGCCTATCTCGTCTTTACCGCCGACGCCGGCAAGACGCGCTATGCTGCCGCCGGCCTGTCGGGCTATGCCTCCGCGCTGACGCTGGGGTTGCGGTCGCTGGTCAGCGATGCGCCGGTTACCGGCGATGTCGAAGTCGCGGTGACCGAAGCTGGCGACGCCGCCGCCTTTGCCCGCGTACAGGCCGGCAGCCTCGACCCGGCGCAGGCTTTGGCCGAAGGCTATGTGCGCAACAACGCCGGCAGCTTTGCCGAATCGTCGGAATTTTTCGACCTGCTGATCACCCAGAACCGGCAGGGCAGCCCGGGCTTCACCCGCACTGCGGAATATTATGCCAACCAGGCATTGCAGCAATCCAACCTGGGCAATTTTCCCGAAGCCAATGCACTGTTCATCAACGCCGGGCGCGCGCTCGACCCGGCCGATCCGGTGGTGTCGCGGCTGGTGCGCAATTTCCGGGCCATGCACCAGTTGAACCAACATCTGCCCGAACCCGCGCTGAAGGAACTGGCGCGCACCGCGGCGTCGCTGGGCACGGAGCTTGACCTGGGGCGG
Source organism: Polymorphobacter sp. (assembly GCA_049318305.1). GTDB lineage: Bacteria > Pseudomonadota > Alphaproteobacteria > Sphingomonadales > Sphingomonadaceae > Sandarakinorhabdus. Next base: position 11,335 of record JBMOGO010000015.1, on the reverse strand, counting down.
GTGCAATCGGGCTTCATCGATGTGCCGCTGGCGCAGAAGCTGAACAGCGACGATGATCGCATGGTGTCGCTGGGCGGCGTCGACAACCGGCTGACGACGCCGGAACGCGCCGCGATCCTGGATGCACAGGCGCTGTATCTGAAGGGCGCCGCGCTGCGCATGGCCGGGCGCGATGCCGAGGCGGCGACAGCACTCGCCAGTGCCAGCACGGCGCTGCGCAACATCCGCGATGGCCGTTTCGGCGGGGTCGGCCGCATGCAGGCCGAGATTGCGGTGCAGCAGTCCGCCATCCACGAACGCGCCGGCCGCGGCGCCGAAGCGATTACCGCAATGGACAGTGCAACGGCGCTGTACCGCGTCGAATTTCCGGGTTCGGCGGCACTGCTCGCCATCGAGGCACAGCGCGCCGGCTTGCTGGCACGGCAGGGCCGCGAAGATGACGCGGTCACCGCCTATCGCGCTGTCATCGCCGCCGCGCCGACCACGCCGGGCGGCGGCCAGTCGGTGCGGCTGCTGCTCGATCCCTATTTCGCGCTGCTCAGCAAGCGATCGGGCACGGCCGCCGCCAACGACTTTTTCGACGCCAGCCAGATTCTCGTGCGCCCCGGCGTGGCGCAGACGCAGGCGGTGCTGGCGCGCGAACTCTCGGGGGGCAGCGATGCCGCCGCCGGGCTGTTCCGCCAGTCGCTGACCCTGTCGCGCGACATCATACGCACCGAGGCGGAGATCAATCGCATCGTGGCCCAGGCAACACCGGGCCCCGATGATGCCGTACTGCTCGCCGACCTGCGCGCCAAGCGCAGCGCCCAGGCCGCCGACCAGACCGCCGTGCTCGCGCAATTGTCGGACAATCCGAAGTTTCGCAGCGTGTCCAACACGACGGTGACGTTGAAGGACCTCCAAAGCCGGCTGCGGCCCGGTGAGGCCTATTACAAGCTCGTGCTGGTCAACCAGTCGGCCTATGCGCTGTTCGCCGCGCCCGACATGGCGCAGGTGCTGCGCGTCGATGCCAGCGCCGATGATCTGGGCGTCATGGTCCGTGCGTTGCGAGACACCATCGTCAAGTTCGAAAACGGCCGCGCCGCCACCTACCCCTTCGATGCGCTGACGGCACGCAAACTTTATGTCGCGATGTTCGCGCCGGTGGCCGCCGCCATGCCGGCGGTACGCCACCTGGTGTTCGAACCCGATGGCGCGCTGCTGCAACTGCCGATCAATTTGCTGATCGAGGACGATGCCAGCCTCGCCGCCTATGAAAAGCGCGCCGATGCCGATGACGGCGACGCGTTCGACATGCGCGGTGTGGCCTGGCTGGGTCGCACCCGCGCCGTCTCCACCTCGGTTTCGCCGCGCGCCTTCATGGAAGTGCGGGCGCTGGCGCCGTCGCGCGGCAGCCGCGGTTACCTAGGGCTGGGGCAGAATGCGCCGCCGCCGGGCGATGCGGCGACACCGGTTGCGTTCGCACAAGGGTCCGAACAGGTGCGCCTGGCCAAAACCCGCGGTGCCGCGCCCGTGGCGGCCACGCCGATTCCGTCGCGCGACCCGTGCGACTGGCCGCTCAGCGAATGGCGCAACCCGATTTCGCCGGTGGAGTTGCGCATCGGCGCCGATCTGGTCGGCAAGGGCAGTGCCGATGTGGTGACCGGCGCGAATTTCAGCGACACCGCGCTGGAGGCCCGCAAAGATCTGCGCGATTTCCGCGTCATCCACTTCGCCACCCACGGCCTCGTCACGGCACCGCGCCCGGAATGCCCGGCGCGGCCGGCGCTGCTCACCTCCTTCGGTGGCGGCGCGTCGGATGGCCTGCTCAGCTTCAAGGAAGTGTTCGACCTGTCGCTCGATGCCGACACCATCATCCTGTCGGCATGCGATACCGCTGGCACCGCTACCGCCGCTGCCACGCGCGAAGCGGGCGTCGCGACCGGCGGCAACTATGCCCTCGACGGTCTGGTGCGGGCGTTCGTCGGGGCCGGGGCGCGCGCTGTCATTGCCAGCCACTGGCCGGTGCCGGACAATTTCGATGCGACCAAGACGCTGATTACCGGGCTGTTTTCAAGGAACGGCCAGACCAGCGTCGGCGAGGCGCTGCGCGAATCGCAGGTGCGTTTGATGGATGCGTTGGACACCTCGCACCCCTATTACTGGTCGGGGTTTGCCATAATCGGGGATTCGGCAAAGCCGCTGTCGGGGTCGCTGGCGCAGACGGTGGCGTCGAAATAGGCGGGCGTTGACGGCTCCCGGCATGTTGTTGCCGCCATCAACCAATGCCGCCTATCGCGGCTACCCGGCCGCGGCCTGGTTTCTGGCGCTGACCGGCGTCTTGTCGATCATTCCCGGCTGCATCCATTACTTCCTGCCCGATGGCGGCGCCGGCGTCATTGCCGGCATCGACCTTTCGACCCGCGCCGCGACGATCATCGCGGTCTTTGCCTGGCTGGGGGCGCTGCAGATCCCGCACGGCATCGCGCAACTGGTCATCGCGCTGCGCTATCGCCCGCTGGTGCCACTGTTCCTGCTGCTGGTCATCATCGAGCGCGGCCTGATGGCCATCGACGGTTGGCTGTTGAAGGGCGCCGACGCGCCGCATCATCCGCCCGAACACTATGCCAGTGTGGTGGCGGTGCTGCTGGCTGCGGTGGCGCTGCGGTTTTCGGTGCGGCGCTGAAGGCAGGGCCTCCGGCGGCTGGGGCCTTGGCCCCAGACCCCTTTTGATTTGGTCGGGCCGTTGAACCCGCGGCGACTTACGTCCCGGTAAATTTCGGCGCGCGCTTTTCGCGATAGCTGCCGAACGCCTCCCGAAAATCATTGGTCGCCGTTGCCAGTTCCTGTTCGGTATCGGCATAGGCGAACGCTGTATCGTAATTGTCGTCGGCTGCAGTCCAGATTTGCGCCTTCATCGCCGCCAGCGCGCGCGGGGCCGAAAAATCGGCGATGTTGCGGGCATATTCGGTGACGTGCGGCATCAATGCATCGTCATCGAGCACCGCATTGGCGATGCCGAGCCGTTCGGCCTCCACGCCATCGAAGCGCCGCGCCGTGTACAACAGGTCCGCCGCGCGCGCCGTGCCGATGAGGCGCGACAGCAACCAGGCCGAGCCCTTTTCCCCCGGCACGCCGATCCGCGCAAAGGTGGCGTTGAACAGCGCCGATCGCGCCGCAAAACGGATGTCGCAGTGCAGCGCCAGGATGAAGCCCCAGCCGAACGCCGGGCCGTTGACGGCAGCGATGGTCGGCTTGCGGCAGGTGATGAGGGTGTTCCAGCCGCCGGCGAAAAAGCGTGCCATGTCGGGGCCGATATCATCCCCCCATTGCGGCGCGATGCCGGGGTCGGTCTCTACCCGCCCGCCGGCGCCCGAGCCGATGATGCCAAGATCGAGCCCGGCGCAGAACGCCCGGCCCGCACCGGTGAGGACGATGACCTTGACCGCCGGGTCCGCCGCCGCGGTCGCGACATGGCGGAATACGGCAGACAGGCTTTCGGGCGTCAGCGCGTTGAGCTTGTCCGGCCGGTTGAAGGTCAGCGTCGCAACGCCGGCGTCCACCGCATAAAGGACAGGCTCCTCGCTCACAGGAACCCCGCCAGCCGCTGGCGGATGATCGCATCGGCTTCGGCCATGATGCCGTCGATGAGTTGCTGGCACGTCGGGATGTCATGGATCAACCCGACGACCATGCCGCACGACCAGGCGCCCGCCTCCATCGTGCCTTCGGTCATGATCTTGGGGTACACGCCGGCGACTTCGGGCAGAATGTCCTGGATGGTGATGGCGTCACCCAGTTCCTTTTCCTTGGCCAGCAGGCGTTCGACCGCGGCGTTGTTGAGCACGCGCTCGGTGTTGCGCAGCGGCCGCATGACGAGGCGGGTGTCGAGCTCGGTCGCCGCCACGATGGCGTTCTTGACGTTGATGTGCACCGGCGCTTCCTGGGTGGCGATGAAGCGCGTGCCCATGTTGACCCCATCGGCGCCCATCGCCAGCGCGGCGACGAGCTGCTTGCCATTGGCGACACCGCCGGAGGCAACGAAGGGGATCTTCAGTTCTTCGGCAGCGCGCGGCAGCAGGATGAAATTCGGCACGTCATCCTCGCCGGGGTGGCCGCCGCATTCGAAGCCATCGACCGACACAGCGTCGCAACCGATGCTTTCCGCCTTCAGCGAATGGCGGACGGACGTGCATTTGTGAATGACCTTGATGCCGTTTTCCTTGAGGATCGGCAGCCATTTCACCGGGTTGTTACCGGCGGTTTCGACGATCTTCACGCCGCCTTCGATGATCGCCTTGATATAGCCAGGGTAATCCGGCTGGGTGAAGGCGGGCAGGAAGGTGAGGTTCACCCCGAACGGCTTGTCGGTCATGGTGCGGCACCGCGCGATTTCGGCGGCGAGTTTCTCCGGCGTCGATTGCGTCAAGCCGGTGATGATGCCCAGCCCGCCGGCGTTCGACACCGCTGCCGCCATTTCAGCAAAGCCGACATAATGCATGCCGCCCTGGATGATCGGATGCTGGATGCCGAACAATTCGGTAATGCGCGTCTTCATATGTGCCCCCAAGGCCGATGCGATATGCCCCACAGGGCTAATGCTTTGGGGCGCGGCCTGCAACCGTGGAAAGCGCAGCACGCGGGCGTGCGAGGTAAAGTGGCGCCGCGCGGCAGAATTGGCGCATCCGACAGGATTCGAACCTGTGACCCCTGCCTTCGGAGCCCTAAAAATAGCGATTTCTATTGCATCGTCAAGCAACCAGATATACGATTATTATTGTTGTTTTACAGATGGATAGAAGAGGTAGCTGTGTTGCATCACGTTTCACCAGGATGCATTGCGTTTCCAGAAGTTACACTTGATATGCACTTGAATCAGCCGCGGGTGCTCGCTCCGGTTGCTGGTGATTTCCTATGAAAGTGTTGCTCGGTCAGACCCTGGTCGAGGGCTTGAAACCCAAGCCCAAGCCCTATGAAGTCCGCGACGTGAGATTGAACGGCTTGCTCCTGCGAGTCGAGGCCGGCGGCACCAAAACCTACTTCTGCGAATTCGCGCGCGGGCGCCGGATCAAGCTGGGTCGCGCCGACGCCATTGGCGCCAGCGATGCGCGCGACAACGCCCGCCGCATCCTGGCCGAAGTCTATCGCGGTGAAGACCCGATCGAGAACCGCAAGCCCAAGCCGCAACCCCTGACCTGGGGCAGCTTCCTCGACGAGCACTATGCCGGCTGGACGAAGGCCAATCACAAGTCCCATGCGACGACGATGAAGCGGCTCCGCGTCTCGTTCCGCAAGTTTCTCAACCTGCCGATGATGAAGATCACCCCGCTGGAGGTCGAGCAGTGGCGCAACGCTCGCTACGCCAGTGGCACCAAGCCGGCGACGACCAACCGTGATCTGCAAGCCCTTCGCGCCAGCCTCAACCGTGCCGTCGATTGGGAGATGATCCCGCACAACCCGATCACGCGGGTGAAGAAGGCAAAGGTCGATGACTGTTCAAAGGTGCGCTTCCTGTTCGATGAAGAGGAAGACCGGCTGCGCACGGCGTTGAACATCCGCGAGGCGCGAATCTGTGGGGACCGCGACAGTGCCAACAAGTGGCGCCGCGAGCGCGGCTATATGGAGTTGCCCGACCTCAAGCCGTTGGCCTTTGCCGATTACCTCAAGCCCATGGTCCTGATCTCGATGAACACCGGGCTGCGCCGCGGCGAACTGTTCGATCTGATGTGGTCGGATGTCGACCTGAAGCTCGGCATCATCACGATCGTCGGCGCCACAACGAAGTCCAGCAAGACCCGCCATATCCCGACAAATCGCGAGGTCCACGAAACGCTGTCCGCATGGCGCAAGCAATGCGACCGTGATGCAAAGCGGGTTTTCGAATCCGAAGCCGGCAAGCGGTTCGACAACATCACGACGTCATGGGAACGGCTGCTGGTCGCCGCAGAAATCGTCAATTTTCGTTGGCACGATCTCCGTCACCATTTCGCGTCGCAACTCGTCATGGCCGGCGTCGACCTGAACACCGTTCGTGAACTGCTCGGCCACAGCGACATCAAGATGACCCTGCGCTACGCCCATCTTGCGCCGGCCCATAAGCACAAGGCTGTGTCGATGCTGGATGGCCGACGCGCCGCTGTGCTTGGCACACGTGTCCCTTTCGACGGTCAGCACATTGTTCAGATAGGCGCCTGATTGCCGGCGTGCTTCCGAAAAAAGGAAGAGTGCTTGCTGCACTCATGCTGCGACGCTCTTCCCGGGACTGACCAGTCCTTCAGAGGCATGCCCCTTGCTCGATCCGCCGCCCAACGCGTAACAATAAATTCATAGGCATGATTGGGCGGGGGCCAGATGTTTCAAACGTCAGATCGCATAATTTCGGAACGAAATCTTGAGATTGTTGAATTCATCGATCTCCCGCCAAGGGCAGAGCAAAGAGCGCCATTTCCGGCGTCGATTATGCAAGGTCCGACACTTGAATTGATCGATGGCCTTGTCGGCGCTCGAACAGCCTGGTCTCACCAAGTGCGAGCGCTCGATTTGCTGGGTGCTGGTGAGAACGTTGTCGTGGCCACTGGCACTGCATCCGGCAAATCGCTCATTTTCCAGCTTCGCGCATTTGATCTGGTCCTCCGGAACCCCGATGCGAAAGTTTTAGTGTTCTATCCGTTGAAGGCACTAGCAGCGGATCAACACGAACGCTGGCGGAACATGGCGGCAAGAGCAGGACTGCCGGCGTCGGCGATTGCCCGCATCGATGGTGACGTCCCGATGGGCGAAAGACAGGAGGCACTCGACCGCGCCCGGATCGTTTTGATGACGCCTGACACATGCCAAGCATGGATGATGCGCTTCGTCGCCGGCGGCCCGGTACGCCGGTTCCTGGACCAACTCTCGCTTCTCGTCCTGGACGAAGCTCACGTTTACGAGTCCGTCTTCGGTAGCAATGTGGCGTTCCTTTTGCGACGGCTAATCGCTGCGAAACAGCGTGCTGGCCGTGGTGGACCCAAGCTGCAAGTTGTCTCGACGACGGCAACGATTGCCTATCCGCAAGACCATCTCAACGAGCTCACCGGGCTGAATTTTTCACTCGTCAATGAAAGCGAAAACGGAGCGCCTGCGCAGGCGCGCAGAATTTACCACGTCAACGGTCCGGAAATGGGCGGCCCGGGTGAAGGCGCATTGCAGGATCTCATTGAAGGCATCATGCAAATTCCAACAAATGAACGTGGCCGATTTATCGCTTTCCATGACTCGCGGCAGGGCGTCGAGCGCATCGTTAAGAACCTCGATACGGCCGGAATCTATCCCTACCGAAGTGGCTACGAAGTCGAGGATCGACACAAGATCGAGCGAGCACTGCGGTCCGGCAACTTGGAAGGGGTCGTCTCAACTTCTGCGCTCGAACTGGGCATCGACGTCGCCGATATGACAATCGGACTGAACCTGGGCGTGCCGCAGTCCCGAAAGGCATTTAGACAGCGCATCGGCCGCGTCGGACGATCCAAGCCGGGGGTCTTTTTCGTTGTCGCGCCGGCAAACGCTTTCACGCGATATGGTCAAACTTTTCACGAATATTATGCGGCATCGGTCGAGCCATCCTACTTGTATCTCGGCAACAGATTCATCCAGTTTGCGCACGCGCGCTGTCTGGTTGATGAGGCTGAAGCAGTCGATACGGGCAGAAACCGTCTTCCGACGGGCATCGACTGGCCAGAAGGCTTCGAGCAATCGCTCCGATATGCCCTTCCCGGCGGCGGCAGGCCCCGCGAATTTGACCTTATCGCTTCAATCGGCGGCGATAGCCCGCATCTCAACTATCCGCTCCGCCAGGTCGGCGAAACGAACTACGAACTTAGGCATCGCGGGGACGGACCCCACAAGCTGGGCACGATCGCGATGCAGCAGGCCATCCGCGAAGCCTATCCCGGTGCAACCTATCTGCATCTCGGTCACGCCTACAAAGTCACCGAATGGCGTAACCGCGGGATCGATCGGTCGATCCGCGTTTTTGCGATGGACAAGGGCGGCGCGCCGACAAAACCGATGCTCAGAACAACGGTCAATCTCAGTCTTGATCCAACGAGTATCGTCGACGAGCATTACCTCCGGACGGACACCGGGATCGTGGCGGAAGTGCATCTCCAGGTTACCGAATCCGTCGAAGGGTTTTCAATCGGCTCCAACCGAAATCTCTATAAGGACCTGCGCGCGGACGATCCGAACATGTCCCGCAAGCAGCGAGATTTTCGCACCACCGGTGTGATCGTGCGCATTGAGGAAGATTGGTTTCGTGGCGGTGGCGGCGCGGCAGCGGCGGCGCGAGCTGCTGTTGCCGAAGCGCTCAAGGCGCTGTTGCTGCGCGAACGTTCGATTGCTCCGCAGGATATCGACGCGACGCACACCAATATCGCCCTTGTCACGGACATGGGGCCGCAGCGGATAACCGACGCCATCGTGGTTTATGATGCCGTGTACGGTGGCTTACGGTTGTCAGAGGACTTGTTCGTCGAGTTCCAACATTATGTCGCTCAACTGTCGCGTGCGACCGCGCTCGCTCAGGGCGATGGCTTGGTCCCTAAGGCGCTGGCAGACCTATTGGCCGAATGGTCCGACCGCCTTAGCGAGTCAGGTGTCGAGCCGCCCAATCTGGTGGAGGTGCCGGACGGATGGCGACAGATCTACAAGCCCGGCAGCCAGGTCCAAATCTGGATGAATGGCGCCTCGGTGACCCGCGAGATTATGGCGCCGCTGCTGTTCGATTTTGATGGCAACAAGTCGCTGATGTATTCATATCGCAATGGCGCCTCGCCTGGGATGGTTCCGCACGCGCAGATTCAAGCTGCTGGCCAGGAATGGCAGTGGGCGCTTTGGAACCCAGCCACGAATGAGATCAAGGATATCGATAGCGACGACGCTGACTGAAGCTCATCGACCTATGCCCGATGTGTCAGCCTTGGGCGGGCTCGATGCGCGGCTGATATGGCGCGAAAAACTCGCGATCTATGGTCAGCGCCTTGGTCTCGCCGACGCCGAGGCTTTCCTCGATCAACAGTCATCCCGTCCCGATTTATGGCGCTTAATCAAGCCCGTTTAAGCTAAACGAGGATATTCAAGTAACGTGGCACCATTGGGGGCGAAGGTGGAATTGGAGCAAGGATTTCCAGAATGGACGGAGCTAGGACAGGACAGCGGGCTTGATCCTCTTGGAATGCAGCGACCGATTGAGGTGATTTACCAATCTCTCGTTCCTGGAATAAGCACCATCACGCTCCGCTATCGCTACTATTCATTTTTCCCGCTTATCCTCCGTCATTACGAAGAAAAAATTCGGCAACCCGACCCGGCAGTGTTCCGATCATTCCATCGAAAATGCGAGGCGCTCTTTGCGCTGATTTGCACACACGGTGTGCCCGAGCTTGGTATAACTGGTTCTGACTGGGCTGGTAGAACACTAAATGATGTCACCGCTCAATCGGATGCGCCTCGGATCATAGATTTTACCGTTGGGGCTGATCCTGACGCGGATGAGAAGCTTCGCTACCTGAAAAACAAGGGCGGCGCGTTCGGCGCAATCTACTCGACGCAGATGTCAGAAATGGGCCTCGTCCATTTTTCCGGTCCCGATCAGCCCAACCCAAACCCCATATGTTCAGATGTAGCCCTCAAGCTTGCGGACGCGCTCGCCTCAGAGCTGGGCGACACAGCTGATCGCTTTTTCGACGCCGTCGAAGCAGGCAAAATCGCCGTTTCCGAACTTGGATCGTTCGCGGCCATGAAGCCGACGAACCTGAAACCCGGTAGCCACGAACATACTTTGCTTAAAGATATCCTGCTTGGCTCTGCCGACACGCGGAGCCTTACTGCCCAGATGCGCCGAAACACGCTAAGGATGCTGCTCGAGATCACCGAGACTCACGGATCCGTGCCGCGTGCCGAAGCGGTGAAATGGCACTGGTTCGAAAATGTACCTGCCAGAGAGGCAGGCCAAGCGCATCGGGTTCCACAGTTGTGGTTCCTCTATCAAGCCTGCGATCTGATGAGGCTCGCATATGAGGTCATCCTGTCAGCCGCGCTTACAACGATCGATGCGGCGCCCCGCCGTAGAATGTCATTGGGCGAGTTGACGGATGAGCTAGCGGATGCTGTTCAGACTGCCGGCGGTAAAAGTTGGGATGATTTTTCGACCGCCATCAATGCCGAAGCGGAAACCTCGGCAGCCCGTGAATATGCTGCCGCCATGATGGAGGCGATGAACACAGGCGAAACGAGCGAACAGGTTCGAAACGCCGTATCGCTAATCGCCGTTCTGGCTGAAAAGGCGGTGGCAGAAGCCGCCTTGGTGGAAGAAGCGCTCAGTGGCGCTGATTATTTCCAGTCATTACGAACGGAAGCCAATTTCCTCGACCGCAACCGCTCCGCCGATGCAGGTCGGGTGATAGCAGATTTGATCCGGGAGCGAATTTTAAAGAGGCACCTGTGGGTCGCCTCCCGAAAATTCCGAAGCCAGAAGGCATACACTTTCCATATGGAACCAGAGGAAGGCGTGCTGCGCTATCGCGCACCGATCAGGGTATCTCCTAGCAGTCCGAGACTTGACCAAGCCCTTCGCTTTCTCCGCGATATCAGCCTGATCGATAACGGCGGAGTGACGGCAATCGGCAAGGCAGAGCTGGCGGCGGCATGAAGTATTTTGAAGCATTCGGCGAAGGCGGGTTTCACTCAGCCTTCATGACGACCTACGCTTTCGGATCGCTGGCGTTCGAGGACGTCCCTTTCCCGAAACTGCGCGGGGCCGGATGCCGGAATATCGTGGTGCTTGCCGACACCGGTATGGTCAATCACGCGTTTTCGGATTTTGGCCCACCGCGCTTTGCAGGCACGAGCTACCACCTCATCAAAACAGCCGCGCCTGGCGCGTTCCATCCGAAGATAACTATGCTGCTTGGCGAAACCAAAGCTCGGCTGATGGTGGGTTCTGCGAACCTCACCGCCCTCGGCCTGGGCGGTAACAAGGAACAAGTCGCCAGCATCACCTGGTCGGCTGAATCGCCGGAGAATGCCAAGCTTTTCATTTCCGCGCTCACCTACCTGCGGCGCTATGTTCCCGCGGAAGATCAATGGTTCTCGATCAGCTTGCAGCGCGCATTGCGATCATCGCCGTGGCTTCGCGATGACACCTTCAATTCCGTCTTCAGCACGGAGGGCACAGAGGCGCTCAACCTGCTTTTTGATCGGCCTGAAATAAGCATCCTCGATCAGATCATCGCGTGCGTCGGCGACGATCCCATCGAGCGTCTTGTTGTCAATCGGCGTTCAAACGGGACCCACTTGAAGGGCATATCGGCGTGCAAAA
>JBMOGO010000014.1:0-44483 GCA_049318305.1 Polymorphobacter sp. | reverse complement strand
AGTCCATCGCGCTTTCGGCGTTGCGCATCATCCAGCTGAACAGATGCTCGCGCCACAGCGCCATGCCCGGCCGGTCGCTGGCCAGCAGAGTCTGGCGCGACAGGAAAAAGCTGGTTTCCATCATCTTGAGCTTTGGCCCGCAGTTTTCGACCTTTTTCAGGATCGCCGGAATGTCGATTTCCTGCATGAAGCCATAACGGATGATGATGCGATAGAAATTCGACCCCAGGTCGATGACACCGATGCGGTCCTCGTCGGAAACATAGGGGATCTCGTCGATGACCACAGTCAGGATCATGATGCGGTCGTGCAGCACCTTGTTGTGTTTGAGGTTGTGCAACAGCGCATGCGGCACGCCGGTCGGCGTCGTCGTCATGAACACCGCCGTGCCGGCAACCCGGGTGGCGGCGGTGGCGGCCGATTTGATGAAGACCTCCATCGGCATGGCGCTTTCACGCAGCCGTTCCTGCATCAGCCCACGCCCCTTGGCCCAGGTGGTGAGGAAGGTGAAGGCAATGGCGCCGACCAGCAGCGGGAACCAGCCGCCATCGGGAATCTTGGTCAGGTTCGATGCGAAATAGGCGGTGTCGATGATCAGGAACGTGCCGACAAAGCCATAGGCCAGCCAGCGGTTCCATTTCCACACCGTGAGCACCAGCACGGCCATCATGCAGGTGGTGATGAACATCGTGCCGGTGACGGCAATGCCATAGGCGGATGCGAGCGCCGATGAATTGCGGAAGCTGACGACCAGCAGCACGACCATGCCGAGCAAGCCCCAGTTGACCAGCGGGATGTAGATCTGCCCCGCCGCCGAGGCCGAGGTGTGATTGATCTTCAGGCGTGGCAAGAAGCCGAGCTGCACCGCCTGGTGAGTAACCGAAAACGCCCCGGAGATCACCGCCTGGCTGGCGATGACAGTGGCCATGGTCGCCAGCCCGACGAGCGGCAGCCGCGCCCAGTCCGGCGCCATGAGAAAGAAAGGATTGGCGATCTTTTCCGGTGCGCCGAGCACCAGCGCCGACTGGCCGAAATAATTGATCAGCAGCGCCGGCATGACGAACCACAGCCATGACAACTGGATCGGGCGACGACCGAAATGCCCCATATCAGCGTAAAGCGCTTCTGCGCCGGTCACCGACAGGACGACCGAGCCGAGCGCGAGGAAGCCAAGGCCGGGATTGTCCGCAAAAAAGCGCCAGCCCCAGATCGGGTTGATGGCTTGCAGGATGGTCGGGTCGGCGATGATCTGGGACAGGCCCATCACCGTGATGACGACGAAATAGACCAGCATGATCGGTGCGAACAGCCGGCCGACCTTGTCCGAACCGCGCGCCTGGAGGAAGAACAGCCCGATCAGGATGCCAATGGAGATGGGCAGCACGTAGCGCGTCAGCCCGGCGTTGACGACGGTCAGCCCTTCGACCGCTGACAGCACCGAAATCGCCGGCGTGATGATGCAGTCGCCAAAGAACAGCGCCGTCGCCAGCACCCCGAGCAGCGTCAAGGAGCGGCCACGTGTCGAGCTGGGCGACAGGCGCGAGATCATCGCCAGCAACGACAGGCTGCCACCTTCGCCGCGATTGTCGGCGCGCAGGATGACGATAACATATTTGAGCGTGACGATCAGCGTCATCGTCCAGAACACCAGGCTCATGATGCCAAAGACGTGCAATTGGTCGACGACCAGCTTGTGGTGGCCGGTAAAGGTTTCCTTCAGCGCATAGAGCGGGCTGGTGCCGATATCGCCGAACACCACGCCAATCGCACCAATCGCCAGCCGGGTGGTCCCCTGCGGCGCGTGCTGGCCATGGCTTGTCGTCGTGGTTGTCGCGGCGGATTCGCTCGACATGTCGGTTCTTGTTCCTTGCAGGAAGCGGGCGGCGCGGTAGCACAAGGACAAACGTCCGGCAATGCGCCCGCGCTGCATGATGGATGATAACTGTATTCGCGGGCACGCACGGGCTATGGTCGCGGCCATCACAAATCCGGGGAGTCGGTCATGCACGTCGGTATACCCAAGGAAATCAAGGTCCATGAATATCGCGTCGGGCTGACCCCGCCCTCGGTGGCGGAACTGACTGCGCGTGGCCATCAGGTGACGGTGGAAACCGGCGCCGGCGGCGGCATCGATTTTTCCGACAGCGACTATGTCGCTGCCGGCGCGCGCATTGCACCGGGGCCGCAGCCGGTGTTCGCCGCGGCCGACATGATCGTCAAGGTCAAGGAGCCGCAACTTCATGAATGTGCCTGGCTGCGGCCGAACCAGACGCTGTTCACCTATCTCCATCTTGCCGCCGACAAGCCGCAGGCCGAAGCTCTGATGGCGTCGGGCGCCACCTGCATCGCCTATGAAACCGTGACCGATCGGCATGGCGGACTTCCGCTGCTGCGCCCGATGTCGGAAGTGGCGGGGCGGATGAGCGTGCAGGTCGGCGCGCATTACCTGGAAAAGGAACAGGGCGGCCGCGGCATCCTGCTGGGCGGGGTGCCCGGCGTCGCGCCTGGGCGCGTCGCAATCCTGGGCGGCGGTGTGTCGGGGGTCAACGCCGCGCAGATGGCGGTCGGCCTGCGCGCCGATGTGACGATTTATGACATTTCGACGGCGCGGCTCGCCGAAATCGACGAGATGTTCGAAGGCCGGGTGAAGACGGCGTTTTCGTCGCGTGCCGCGATTTCGGCAGCGATCGCACGTGCCCATGTCGTCATCGGCGCCGTGCTGATTCCGGGGGCGGCAGCGCCGAAACTGGTCAACCGCGACATGCTCAAGCTGATGAAGCGCGGTTCGGTGCTGGTCGATATTGCCATCGACCAGGGCGGCTGTTTCGAAACCAGCCGGGCGACCACCCACGCCGATCCGGTCTACATCGTTGACGGCATCATCCATTATTGCGTCGCCAACATGCCCGGCGCCGTGGCGCGCACCTCGACCTTTGCGCTCAATAACGCGACGCTGCCGTTCGTGTTGCGGCTCGCCGATCATGGTGCCGATGGCGCAATGGCGGCCGACCCGCATCTGGCGGCGGGGCTGAATGTCGCCGGCGGGCAGATCCGCCACGCCGCCGTCGCCGAGGCGCTGCACTTGCGATACGTGCCGTAATCATACCTCCGCTTGCGGGAGGGGCGAAAGGAGTCCGCAAAATGCCCGAACCCTATCATATCGGCTTCCTGCTGTGGGACGGCCTGACCCAGCTCGACATGACCGGCCCGGCGCAGGTGCTCAGCCGGATGCCGGGCGCACAGCTGCATTTTGTCTGGCACAGCACGGCGCCGGTGATGAGCGATTGCAACCTGCCGCTGGTGCCGACAACGACGTTCGCCGATTGCCCGCCGCTCGACATGATCTGCGTACCGGGCGGCGTCGGCTTCGTGCCCGTCATGCGCGACGCGGTCGTTATAGACTGGCTGCAGAAACAGGCTGCGACGGCGCAATTGATCACCAGCGTCTGCACTGGCTCGCTGATCCTCGCCGCTGCCGGGCTTCTGCGGGGCTATCGCGCCGGCTGTCACTGGGCGGCGGGTGAGCAACTGGCGCTGTTCGGTGCGGAATTCGTGCGCGAACGTGTCGTCATCGATCGCAACCGCATCACGGCGGGCGGCGTCACCTCGGGCATCGATTTCGCGTTTCGGGTCATCGAACAGCTCCATGGCCGCGACACCGCCGAAGCCGTGCAGCTGGCGCTGGAATATGACCCCGAACCGCTGGGCGGCGGCACCCCGGCCACGGCACGGCCGGAGATATTGGCGATGGTCACAGCGCAGCTGGCCGGACGGCTGGCAAGGCGTGAGGCCGATGTGGCGGCATTCGCCGAGGGCTGAAGAAAAAGGGCAAATCATGACCATCCCGAAATCTGCCTTCGCGCTGGCGTCTGCGTTCGTTCTGGCGGCCGCCGTGCCAGCTATGGCCACAACGCCTCCGACGCCCAAGGCGGCCGCTGCCGCCAAGGCGCTGACAGGCACCTGGCAACTTGTCCGCTATGAAAACACCATGCCCGACGGCAAGGTGGTGATGCCCTTTGGCGCCAAACCCAAGGGCTATTTCACCTATGATCCGACCGGCCACCTGAGCATCCACATCATGCGCACGCCGCCGGTCGTGCCCTTTGCGGCGGGCAATGCGAAGGGCACTGATGCCGAGGTCCGCAACGCCTATGAGAGCTATGCCGGCTATTTCGGCACTTGGCGGATCAATGATGACGCCACCGCCGTGGTCCATATCGTCGAAGGCGCGCTCAGACCGGACTACACCGGTACCGACCAGTTCAGGCCCTTCACGCTGAACGGCGACACGCTGATCGTGCGACCGTCACCCAGCGAATATCGCGAACTCCGCCGCGTCCGCTGATCAGGCGAACAGCCACTGCCCCAGCATCCGGTTGAACGGAAAGGTGAAGAAGCCGGCGATGAGCAGCGCCCCGATGACCATGGCGCGAACCGCGCTTTCATGGGCGCGGCGGTCATGGGCGCGGGCGCGCCGCACGATGATGGGCACCTGGGCAAGCACAATCACCGAGAGGATGTGGATGGGTGAGAAATTGCCGCTGAACACCCCCATCCCGCCGCGCGCTCCGGTGTTGAAGAACAGGCTGGTGATGGCAGTCAACAGCATCGCGCCGACCCAGACATAGCCCAGCTTGCGATGCGGCCGGTCGCCCTTTGGCCGCAGCAGCATTACCGGTGTCAGCAACGTGGCCGCAAGAATGCTCATGAGATGCAACCAGACCAGCGGCGGCACCTGGTCCCAGGTGCCACGCCCTTTGACGATCGCGGTGATCGCCGCCAGCGCCAGTATCAGGCTGGCAGCCGCGAGCAGCGGGTTGGGCAGGATGCGGTGCCCCCAGTTGCGCTCCGCCATGCTGCCTGCCACCCGCCAGTCTCCCCCGACACATCCTCGACACATGGGTACAATAGCGGCAGCAAGGTCGCGGTCACCCGAAATCATCGGATAGCGCGCCAGGGGATGCAACCGCGCCGCGCGTCGCCTATTTAAGGGGTCATCGGCAAGGAGACGCACATGGCACTCATTGGACGTATCGTGACAGCGCTGGCTGGCCGGGCGGTCGCGCGCGGCGTCGGCGACGCGTCGGCTGGCCCGGCGGGCATGGTCATCGGCGCGGCGCTGCCGTTCGTTGCCAAACGGCTGGGGCCCATGGGCATGGCCGGGCTGGCGATCGGCGCCTGGGCCATCGGCAAGGTGGCGAGCAGCCGGGTTGCTGCCGAAGCGGAAGCGGTGAAACCGCTGATTGGTTCACCGCTGCCCGATCTGGAACTGTCGCCCGATCCGAACCCTGCGACCGGTACGCGCCTGAGACCCGACCCGAACGCTGGTTGACGCCAACGGGCTCGTGCCGACGTGCGGCGCGACGCTACAGCACCAGTGGCCGCTCGTTCACGACATCATACATCATCGCGTCGGTCGATCGCGCTGCGCCATCGATGGCAGCCAGAAAGGTCGCCATGTGCGGCGATGCGAAATGCGACTTGAGGCTGGCCTCGCTTTCCCAGCGTTCGGTGATGGAACAAATGCCCAGTGCGCGGTTCTCGATCGCCATCGAATAGCTCAGGCAGCCCGATTCTTCCCAGGTGGCGCGCATCATCGCATCGAGCGCCGGTTCGATATCGTCCATCCGGTCCGGATCGAATTCGATCCGCGCAA
Source organism: Polymorphobacter sp. (assembly GCA_049318305.1). Classification (GTDB taxonomy): domain Bacteria; phylum Pseudomonadota; class Alphaproteobacteria; order Sphingomonadales; family Sphingomonadaceae; genus Sandarakinorhabdus. The sequence continues at coordinate 38,827 of JBMOGO010000014.1, read as the reverse complement.
TGATGATCAGCATGTGCGTTCCCCCCGGTTGAATGTCAGCCCTTGGCCTTGGCGACGCTGACCAGCGCTGGCCGCAACAGCCGGTCCTTGATCAGATAACCGGCCTGCAGTTCCGACACGATGCCGCCGGGCTCGATGCTGTCATGCTCGACTTCGATCATCGCCTGGTGGCGGTTTGGGTCGAGCTTCTGGCCTTCGGTTTGCACGCGCGAAATGCCGTGGCGACCGAAAATCGCGGTCAACTCGCGCTCGGTTGCTTCGATACCGGCACGCACGCCGTCAAAGCCTTCGGCCGGGAGCGCGGCGACGGCGCGTTTCATATTGTCGGCGACCGCCAGCAAATCGCGGGCAAAGCCGGTCATCGCATAGGCGGCGGTGTCGGCCTTGTCGCGTTCCAGCCGGCGCCGGGTGTTTTCGGTCTCGGCCGCCAGACGAAGCAGGCGATCCTTGAGGTCGGCGATATCCTTGTCACGCGCGAGGAGTTCCTCGGCATAGTTGATTTCCACCACGGGCGCGGTGTCGTCCTGCTCCGGAACGGGAGCGTCATTCACATTATTCATGTTACCAGCCTGCTGAGAGTTCGTGCGGTGTAATCCACCATGGGTATGACGCGCGCATAGTTCAACCGCGTCGGGCCGATCACGCCGACAACGCCGACGACGCGCCCGCCGGCGCCGCGGTAGGGCGCGGCGATCACGCTGGAGCCCGACAGTGAGAAGAGTTGCGATTCGGCGCCGATGAAAATCTTGGTGGCTTCGGCGCCGCGCGCCAGTTCGAGCAGGCGGACAAGTTCTTCCTTGTCCTCCAGATCGTCGAGCAACAGCCGCACCTTGTCGAGATCGACGCTGCTTTCAACGAGATTCGCCTGGCCGCGCACAATCAGCACCGGGCGCGCCGCGCCGTCCGACGACCAGGCGGCAAGCCCGGTCGCGACGGCGCCGGCGGTCATCGCATCGAGCGCAGCGCGGTCGGCGGCGACTTCGGCGGCGAGGCGTTCGGTGGCGCCGGCCAGGGTCAACCCGGCGAGCCGGGCGTTGATGTAATTGGCGGCGGCCTCCAGCGCTGTCGGCGGCAGGCCGTCGGGCAGGCTGACGACACGGTTTTCGACGCTGCCATCGGCGCCGACCAGAATCGCCAGTGCGCGGCCCGGCGCCAGCGGCACGAAATTGATCTGCCGGATGACCATTTCGGTTTTGGCGACTAACACCAGCCCGGCGCATTGCGACAGGCCCGACAATACGGCTGTGGTGCGAGCCAGGGCGTCCTCGATGGCGCTGGCACCCGACAGCCCCGCTTCGATCAGGGCGCGTTCGTCGGCGGAAGGTTCGCTGGCCTGCATCATGCCATCAACGAACATGCGCAAGCCGAGTTGCGTCGGCAGGCGCCCGGCGGACGTATGCGGTGCCGCCAGCAATCCGAGTTCCTCAAGATCCTGCATGGTGTTCCGGATGGATGCCGGCGACAGGCCGAGCGCGCCAAGCTTTGAAAGGGTTCGCGAGCCCACGGGCGTGCCGCTGGCGAGGTAGGAATCGACGATTTGCCGAAACACCTCGCGCGCACGGTCGTTCAACTCGGCGACAGACGGCGATTGCATCGCGGTGATGTAGGACGCGATAGCCATCCTGTCATCCCGGGTCCTGCCCGGGATGACAGAAACACGGCATAGGCAGCAGCAACTTCAAGAGATGCTGGCGCGCAGCAAAGTTCTCAAGAGATGCTGGCGCGCAGCAACGTTTTTAAGAGATGCTGGCGCGCAGCAACGTTTTTAAGAGATGCTGGCGCGCAGCATCCAGGCATTTTCCTCGTGCACGCCGATGCGGGCGATCAGCATGTCCTCGGTGAACTTGTCGCCGGCATCTTCGGCGACATCGCTGGCGGCGAGCATGCGGCGCGCGACGGCTTCATTGTCGGCGACCAGTTCCTTCAACATGTCGGCGGTCGGCTTGTGCGGGGTTTCGACGTCGACACAGCTTGCGGTGCGGAATTCCGAAAAACTGGCGGGGGCGACATGACCCAGCGCGCGGATGCGTTCGGCGATGGCGTCGGCGGCCTGATGCAGTTCATTATACTGCGCATCGGTCAGCTTGTGCAGGCCATAGAAGCTGGGGCCAGTGACGTTCCAGTGCACGCCGAGAGTCTTCAGATACAGCGAATAGCTGTCGGCGAGCGCGGACTTGAGCGCTTCGGCAACGGCCGTGCGACCCGCGGCATCGATGCTGGTCGACAGTTGCTCGCTATCGGTGGCGCCTTTGCCGGTAACGGTCGCGGTGCTGGTGGTGGAACGGGACATGCTGTTCTCCGGGTTGCAATGACCCCCTTTGAACGCCGCAGCCGGCTGTGGGTTCCCTGCTTAGCCGGTCCCGAGCGCGGTTGGCCGATTTGCCGACAGCACGCGCACCTGCTGCATGATCTGATCGAGCGCCGGCACGTCCGACGCCGGCGTCTTCGATCGCGGCTGCTGCAACTGCCCGCCATCGAGCAGGCCTTTCAGCGCGACCCGCGCCCGGGCAACGCGGCTTTTCACCGTGCCGGTGGCGCATTGGCAGATCGCGGCGACTTCCTCGCACGTCATGCCGCCAGCACCCATCAGGATCAGCGCCTCGCGCTGTTCGGCGGGCAGCTGCATCAGGGCGCGCTGCATGTCGGACAGGGCGATATGGCTTTCCTGGCCGGCCGGCACGGCCAGCATCAGATCGGCGGAAAACTCATCCCATTCCCCTTTGAAACGGGCGCGCCGAACCTGCGAGAAATAGACATTGCGCAGAATTACATGGGTCCAGGCGCGCATGTTGGTGCCGGCGAGAAAGCGCGCTCGCGCCATCCACGCTTTCAGCATGGTTTCCTGCACCAAGTCATCGGCGAGGTCGGCATTGCCGGACAACGACCGGCCAAAGGCACGCAAGTGCGGAATGGCGGCCGACAATTGTGCCTTGAACTCCGCGTCGCTGAGCGCTTTGCCGCGCGGTTCGCCGCCGGCGGGTTCGCCCTCGCCAAGCCTTTCGAGCAGATCGGTGATGTTGGCGGGCAGCGGTGCCGCCTCGATTGCGGCAAAGGCGATGCGCAGGAAGGTGCCAAGGTCGCGCAGCACTGGGCTTTGCGCGCCCGCGCCGGGCAACCGGGCGTCAGCTGTCGTTTTGCTTCTGGCCTTGCGCACCATGTTCGAAATCCTCCCGTCCGATTTTGGAGCAGTCCCGGCTCCGTCATGCTGTCAACGTGCGCCGGCGACGATGGTTCCCGCGTTTTCAGCCGGTCGGCGGTGCCGTCGAATTGAAGAACATCGCCTGGGCAATGGCGGCCTTGACCGTCGCTGTCAGGAACGGCTTGGTGATCAGAAACGTCGGCTCAGGCCGTTCGCCGGTCAACAGGCGTTCGGGAAAGGCGGTGATGAAAATCACCGGCACGTCATGCTCCATCAGGATATGGCGCACCGCGTCGATGCCGCTGCTGGCGTCGGCGAGCTGGATATCGGCGAGCACCAGGCCGGGCGACGTCGCCTCGAACAGTGCCAGTGCCTCGTCATGGGTGGTGGCAATGCCAGCGACGGCATGGCCAAGTTCGCCGACGATCGATTCGAGATCCATCGCAATGATCGGTTCATCCTCGATGATCATCACGGTGGTGGCGGTCTGACGGTCAATCTCGTCCAGCGCATCGGCGATCATCGCCAGCACCGCGTCGGCGTTGCAGTCGAGCAGCCAGGCGACATCCTGGGTGGTGAAACCCTCCATTGCGCTGAGCAGCAATGCCTGGCGCGACAGCGGCGTGATCGCCGCCAGCCGTTCGCCGGCGATATCGGCAAACCGGCTGTCGTCACCGGCGGTGACCAAGGCTGGCAAAGCTTCCGGGTTGAACTGGGTCTGGAACAGCCGGAACAGCGCCAGCCGCGGCGCGACATCGGCGTTCAACGTGCTGCGATCGGCGATGATCGCTTCGAGTGTCGATGCGACCGCTGCATCGCCGGCCGCCTGTGCACCGGTGACGGCACGGGCATAACGGCGCAGATAGGGCAGATGCGGGGCGATCTGCGAGGCGAGTGACATGATGGGAACCCTTTGACGTCAGCGGCGTTTAGGTTGCAGGGATTGGCGGGGCGAGCGTGGTTCGGCGACAATCATATCGCCATGATGTCTCAAACGTCGCCAAACGAAGTTGGTTCCTTTGACGTCACGATCATGTTGATGGTGCGCAAACGGTAGCAACAGAGTCGAATCGACGAGGGGGGGCGAAGCAAGCGTGAAAGTAGCAGGATCATTGACAAGTGACGAGGTTACCGTGTTACCCAGCGCCAGCGTCTCCGACTGGCCCGCGTCGGCTCTGGGCCGGATTGGCCGTTCGCTATCAGCATGCGCCAATAGCGGCACAGGGCCCCGTAGTGCCGGCTAAACCCCCTCAGCAACTGCCCGAGCAGCTGGCCGCACCGAGACGCCGGATGCGAAATATGCCGCATGACCCGGCCAGCCTGCCACCGGATGCCATTCGCGCCAGCCTGCGCATGGCTTATGCCGGCACATTGGTGGAACCGTTGCCCGCCGATCTGGCGGCGTTGCTGTCCCGGTTAGGTTGACGCAGGTGATGGTCGTTGCTGTCGAAAAAGCGCCGGCACCCCCGTTATGGACCCTGTCGATGCGGCTGGTGATGGCGCTTGCGGCGGCGCTGATTCCGCTCGGGATTGTCGCGGTGCTGCTGGCCATCAGTGTTTTTCGCACAATCGAGCAACTACAACCGGGCTTGGCGCCGACTCTGGCGCAGGTGCTCAGCGTTCTGCTGCCGATCATCATGTGGTTGGCGGCCTTGTTCACCGTCTGGCTCGCGGTGCGGCGGCTGGTCGTCGACCCGTTGATCGCCATTCAGCGGCTGCTCGAAGACTATGGCCGTGATCCCGATCCGGGGCGGACCCGGTCACGCTTGCAGCATGTCGCATTCAACAGCCGGGAAATAGCCGCGCTCGCTGCCAGCTTCGATGGCATGGCCGATCAGATCGACCAGAAAAGCCGCGATTTGCATCGGGCCGTCATCGAACAGCAGCGACTGACGCGGGAAGTTCATCACCGCGTCAAGAACAACCTGCAAATCGTCTCGAGCCTGTTGTCGCTGCATGCGCGCGAGGCCGCGACCCCGGAGATTGCCCAGACCTATGTCACTATCCAAGCGCGCATTGCGGCGCTCACACAGGTCCACCGCTGGATGTATGACGACACCACCAGCGATGGCGTTGATCTGAAGGCGCTGACCGGCGATCTGTGCGCCAATCTGGAATCCAGTCTCGTGTCGCTGGAGCATCCACAGGTGTCGGTCGTTTGCGACACCAACGCCATCATCGTCCACCCCGATGTCGCGGTCCCGGTGGCGTTCGTTGTCACCGAACTCGCCAGCCTGGCGGCGTTGCACGCTGAAACCGGGCCGTTGCTGGTCCGCATCGGCGTCATGCAAGCCGATGGCGTTGTCACCATCACCGTCGCTGCCAGGGCGTTTCAGGGCGTCGACCGGATTAGCGCGTCAAGCCAGGACCCGGCGGCGCGGATCATCCATGGCATGGCCCGGCAATTGCGCGGCACGCTCACCCATGATCCGGTGGGCAGCTATGCCGTGCGTTTCGCCAACACCTTCGCGCAATGATACTCCGGTCAGGCGGTACCGGAGATCCGTCGCCACAGCCGCTGCGGCAACGACATGAACCCGGTATCGGCCTGGGCTTCGAGCGTGGTGCGGGCGGCGGCCAGACGATCCTGGATTTTCACATCGCGGTCGATGATGCCGGGCACTTCGGGCACCATGCCTTCATCGGCGGCGGCGCTGCGGTCGGCGACATCCTGTTTCCATTCGGTCAGCAGGGCACGCTTTTCATCCTGGCTGAGCGAAGTGTCATCCACCACAGCCTGCGGGTGGTGATACCAGGCCGCCGGGTCGAGAAGGACGGTGGCAAAATCATCGGTTTCCGCTACGGTCATGACAGATCCTTTTTGCAACTGTGGCGGGGTTGCAACGGCTGGCGGCGCGGGTCGGTTCCGCTGCGGCAGGTGAGCCAGTGGCGGTATGTGCCAAGAACGGCCGCGCGGTTGCCCAGTATGATCCGGAATGCAGGAAAGGCCCTGCCTTGGAACTGATGCTTGCCGGCCACAACGTCCTGGTAGTGGAGGACGCGATCCTCATCGTGATGAACATCGAGGCGATGCTCGCCGATGTCGGCTGCCGGTCGGTCGCTTCGGCGGGCACCGTTGCCGAAGCGCTGGCTCTGCTCGCTGCGGCAGAATTCGACCTGGCGATCATCGACGTGAGCCTGGGGCCGGAGGAAAGCTGGCCGGTTGCCGAACGTCTGGCCGCGCTGGGCGTGCCGTTTGTCTTTTCGACCGGCCACGGCGACGGCGTGCGCGATCCGCGGTTCCTGGATCGGCCGGTGCTGCGCAAGCCATGGGACGCGCGAAGTCTTGCAGCGACACTGGCGACGCTGCTGGCAGATCGCGCGTTGCGGGATCGCGCATAGCGCGTTGCGGGATCGCGCATAACCGATTACCCAGCCGCCAAATCAAACAAGGACAACCGCCATGCGCCCTTCAGGCCGCGCTCCCGACCAGATGCGCACCATCGAGATGATCCCGGGCTTTTCCGCCCATGCCGAAGGCTCGTGCCTGGTCAAGTTCGGCCAGACGCACGTGCTGGTGACAGCGAGTGTTGAAGACCGGCTGCCGCCCTGGCTGCGCGGCAAGGGGTCGGGATGGGTGACGGCCGAATATGGCATGTTGCCGCGCGCGACACATACGCGGGGTTCGCGCGAAGCGGCCAAGGGCAAGCAGTCGGGCCGTACCCAGGAGATCCAGCGGCTGATCGGGCGCAGCTTGCGTGCGGTCACCGACCTGAAGCTGCTGGGCGAGCGCCAGATCACGCTGGATTGCGATGTCATCCAGGCCGATGGCGGCACCCGCACCGCGTCGATTTCGGGCGCCTGGGTGGCGCTGCGGCTGGCGATTGACGGCATCATGGCCAAAACGCCGCTCGCGGGTGACCCGCTGGCGATGCAAGTGGCGGCGATCAGCTGCGGCGTCCACAACGGCCAGCCGGTGCTCGATCTCGACTACATCGAAGATAGCGATGCCGGCACCGATGCCAACTTCGTGCTGACCAGCACCGGCGGCATCGTCGAAGTGCAGGCGACAGCTGAAGGCGCGCCGTTCGACGAGGAAACGCTGATGCGCCTGCTGCGACTGGCGCGCATCGGTTGCAATGACGTGTTCGCGGCGCAGTTGAAGGCGACGGGGCGGTAAATGCAACGCCGACTGCAACCCGGCCGAATTGTACTGGCAACGCACAACCCCGGAAAGGTGGTCGAACTCGCCGAACTGCTGGCACCGCACGGGCTTGAGGTGGTGTCCGCCGGCGCGCTTGGCCTGCCCGAGCCCGACGAGACCGGCACCACCTTCATCGCCAACGCCGAATTGAAGGCGCTCGCTGCGGCCACCGCCAGCGGCCTGCCGGCGATTGCCGATGATTCGGGGCTGTGCGTCGACAGCCTGGGCGGCGCGCCGGGGCTGTTTTCGGCGCGCTGGGCCGGGCCGGGCAAGGATTTCTCCGTCGCCATGCGCCGTGTCCGCGCTGAAATGCCGGCGACCGAGCCCGAAACCGCACATTTTATCTGCGCGCTCAGCCTCGCCTGGCCTGATGGCCATGTCGAAAGCGTCGAGGGCCGGGTCGATGGCCGCATCGTCTGGCCGCCGCGCGGCGCCAATGGCTTTGGCTATGACCCGCTGTTCCTGATGGACGGCAAGACGCAAACCTATGGCGAGATGCCACGCACCGAAAAGGAAGCCGACAACCACCGGGCGCGGGCGTTCACGCTGCTGTTGCCGCTGCTGCCGCCGCGTGGGTGAGGGCGCGCCATGCCCCCCTCCCTCTGCGGGGGAAGGGGGGGCGGTGGCGCTTTATGTGCATTGGCCGTTCTGCGTCACCAAATGCCCCTATTGCGACTTCAACTCGCACGTCCGCGCCCAGGTCGATGATGCCGCCTGGTGCGCCGGGCTGCTTGCAGACCTGGCGTATGAGGCGGCTCGGCTGCCCGGCCGCCGGCTCGCGAGCATCTTCTTTGGGGGCGGCACGCCGAGCCTGATGCCGCCGGCGACGGTCGCGGCGATCATCGACGCCGCCACAACTCACTGGCCGGCGCTGCCCGATATCGAAATCACGCTGGAGGCCAATCCGTCATCGGTCGAGGCCGCACGCTTCGCTGGCTTTGCCGCCGCCGGGGTCAACCGTCTCAGCCTGGGCCTACAGGCGCTCGATGATGCCGATCTCAAGGTTCTGGGCCGCCCGCATGACCTGGCGCAGGGGCTGGCAGCCCTCGATGTGGCGCAAAAACACTTCGCCCGCGTCAGTTTCGACCTCATCTACGATCGCCCCGGCATGACCACCGACAGCTGGACGCGCGAACTGTCCCACGCGCTCGGTTTCGGCACCGACCATCTCTCGCTCTATCAACTGACGCTGGAACCCGGGACGCGCTTTACCGCGCTGCACGCCCGCGGCCAGCTGGTGATGCCCGATGCCGACACCTCCGCCGACCTGTTCGAACTGACCCGCAACCTGACCGCCGCCGCCGGCATTCCGGCCTATGAAGTCAGCAACCACGCCCGCCCGGGCAGCGAAAGCCGCCATAACATCACCTATTGGACCTATGGCGATTATGCCGGCATAGGCCCCGGCGCGCACGGTCGCCGGCACGGCACGGCGACCGAGCGGTTGAAAAAGCCGGAAGCCTGGCTGGCGACGGTGCAGGCCGGCGGCCACGGCATGGCGAGCGAGCAACTGTTGACGCCCGCCGAACGCGCTACCGAGGCATTGGTGATGGGGCTGCGGCTGGGCAGCGGCATCGACGCGGCGGTTTTCCGGTCGCGCACCGGCCTGGCGCTTGCCGATGTGCTGCGCGCCGACCGGGTGGCACGCATCGCGGCGCAAGGCCTGCTGGTGCATGACGCACAGGGCCTGCGATTGACGCTCGCCGGGCAGCCGTTCGTCGATGCGGTGCTCAAGGACATCGCTGCCTGACGCCTATGGTCCTGCGCAGGTTTCGCCTTATGGTGACCCGAACTTTACGGGGAATACCATGATACTGACGATTGCCGCGCTGCTCGCGGCCGGCCAGCCGGCGATGTGCCAGACCGAGGCTGCCGATCCGGCGCTGCCCGCCATATTGTCATTGAAGGACCGGGCGGCGGTGCAGGACGGCTGGCTGAAGGCGCGACTCGATACCATCGTGCCGGCGCTGATGCGGGAACATGGCATCGACATGTGGGTGCTGGTGGCGCGCGAATATCTCGAAGACCCGGTCGTCGCGACGATGCTCGACGCCGAAAGCTTCAGCGCGCGGCGGCGCACGATCCTGGTTTTCTTCGATCCGGGCGGCGGCAAACCGGTCGAACGCTTCACCGTCAGCCGCTATGGCCTCGCCGGGCTGTTCGAACCGAAATGGGACCCAAAGGTGCAGCCCGACCAATGGGCGGCGCTGGCCGACATTATCAAGGCGCGCAACCCCGGCAAGATCGCGCTCAACATCTCGGCCAATTCGGCCTTTGCCGACGGCCTGACGGTCAGCCAGCGCGATGGCCTGCTGGCGGCGCTGCCGCCGGAATTGCGCACCCGCGTGGTGCCGGCCGACCCGCTCGCCATCGGCTGGCTGGAAACCCGGACCCCGGCGGAAATGGCCGTCTATCCCGCTATCGTGCGCATCGCCCATGCCATCATCGCCGAAGGCTTTTCGCCCGCGGTCATCACGCCGGGCAAGACCACCGCCGATGACGTGGTCTGGTGGTACCGCGAACGCATCGCCGGTCTGAAGCTCGCCACCTGGTTCCAGCCGTCGGTCGCCATCACCCGGCAGGGCAGCGACCAGAACCTCGAAGGCGATGCCGTCATCCAGCCCGGTGACCTGTTATGGACCGATTTCGGCATCAAATATCTCGGGCTCAACACCGATACCCAGCACATGGGCTATGTGTTGAAACCCGGCGAGACCGATGCGCCGGCGGGTCTGCGCGCCGGGCTGGCAGCGGCGAACGGTGTGCAGGACGCGCTGACAGCGTCGTTCAAGGCCGGTGCCACCGGCAATGCCGTATTGGCCGCGGCGCGCGGCAAGGCGATTGCCGCGGGGCTCGACCCCAGCATCTATTCGCACCCCATTGGCTATCATGGCCATGCCGCCGGCACGCCGATCGGCATGTGGGACAACCAGAACGCCCGCGCCGAAGGCGAATGGCGAATGCGCGCCAATACGGCCTGGTCGATCGAGCTGGCAGCAAAGGCGCGCGTACCGGAATGGGGCGGGCAGCTGGTCAGCTTCAAGCTGGAAGAGGACGCGTACTTCGACGGGACGCAGGTGCAGTATATCGACGGTCGGCAGACGCGATTTCACCTAGTGCCGCGCGAACGGACGGTGCACGCGGGGTGCGCTGGTGAAGTGAGACAGGAAGGGCTTGGGCAAAGCCCAAGTTGACGTCAGACGGGTTCGGCCGGCGATGCCGACCGCCCCGCTGGCCGGCTTCGCGCGTGTCCGCGCGCAGCTTCGCTGCTCGCAGGCCGCGCTTCAGCGGAAAGGCGGCTCATCAAACGCCCGCAGCTTGCGGCTGTGCAGCCCCGGGCCGGCATCACGCAGCAGCTTCACCGCCTCGATGCCGATATGCAGATGCTCCGAAATCGCGCCTTCGTAGAAGCGATTGGCCTGGCCGGGCAGCTTGATTTCGCCGTGCAGCGGCTTGTCCGACACGCAGAGCAGAGTCCCGTAGGGCACGCGGAAGCGATAGCCCTGCGCCGCGATCGTCGCCGATTCCATGTCGACCGCGACGGCGCGCGACTGGTTGAAGCGCAGCGCCGACCGCGAAAAGCGCAATTCCCAGTTGCGGTCGTCGGTGGTCACCACGGTGCCGGTGCGCAGCCGGGGCTTCAGCGCCTCGCCGGTGGATCCTGTCACCGATTCGGCGGCCTTTTGCAGCGCGATCTGCACTTCCGAAAGCGCCGGAATCGGAATTTCCGATGGCAGAACGTCATCGAGGACATGGTCGTCGCGCAGATAGGCATGCGCCAGCACATAGTCGCCGATCGCCTGCGACGGCCGCAACCCACCGCAATGGCCGATCATCAACCAGGCTTCGGGGCGCAGCACCGCCAGATGGTCGCAGATCGTCTTCGCATTGGCGGGGCCGACGCCGATGTTGACCAGGGTGATGCCGACGCGGCCCGGCGCGGTAAGGTGCCAGGCCGGCATCTGGTGCTTGCGCCACGCCACATCGGCGGCGGCGCGTTCGACCGACGGGTCATCGGCAAAGATGTCGAGGCCGCCGGGACAGGCCAGCCGTTCATAGCCATTGGCGCCGAGCTGCGCACAGCCCCAGCGAACGAATTCGTCGACATAGCGATGATAGTTGGTGAGCAGGATATAGTGCTGGAAATCCTCGGGCGCGGTGCCGGTATAATGTTTCAGCCGGGCCAACGAGAAATCGGTGCGCGGCCCGTCGAACAGCGCCAGTGGCCTGATGTCCGATAATGTATCGTCCCACAGGCCATCGGCGAGTTCGTCGCCGATTTGCGACAATTCCGTGGTCGGGAACCAGCGCGCCAGCTCCGACGCCGCGGCTGTATCAAGCCGCAGGTCGGCGGCGCCATCCAGCACATAGGGATAGGGAATCTCCACTTCCGACCGGCCGGTGGTGATCACCACGTCATAATCGGTCATCAACAGTTCGAGCTGTTCGACCAGATAGGCGCGGTACATTTCGGGCCGCGTTACCGTGGTGGCATAATTGCCGGGGCGGTTGAGCCGGGCAAAGGCGCGCACCGGCCGCCGCGCGCCGTGGCTGCCGGCAAAGCTCAGTCGCAGTTCGGGATAAGCCCAGTCCCCGCGCACGCGGGCGGCGGCATCGGGGACGGCGCCATCGTCGAGATAGGCCTTGAGCGCGGCGCGCAGGGCGGCGGTCGATTCGGCGTGGATCGCCGACAGCTGGTCAACGAGTTCGGATGCGGAGAGCGGGTTGGTCATCGCCCGCCCATGCCCGAAACCTGACACCGATGCCAGCCTTCGCGCATCCGGCAAAACCCGCTAAGGGGTGGCCAATCGTTCGATGGAAGCCGCCCGCAATGCAATATGAACTGACCGACGACCAGCGCGCCATTCAGGAAGCCGCACGCCGGTTCACCGCCGACCGTATCACGCCGCACGCGGCGGAATGGGACGAAAAGCACATTTATCCCAAGGCCGTTATCAAGGCCGCGGCCGAACTGGGCTTTGCCGCCATATATGTGCGGGAGGAAAATGGCGGCATCGGCCTTGGCCGGCTGGAGGCCGCGCTGATCATGGAAGCCATGGCCTATGGCTGCGCTTCCACCAGCGCCTTCATCTCGATCCACAATATGGCGGCATGGATGGTCGATGCGTTCGGCGATGCGGCACTCCAGGCGAAATATCTGCCCGGCCTGGTCAGCATGGACCTGATCGCCAGCTATTGCCTGACCGAGCCCGGTTCCGGTTCCGACGCGGCCGCGCTCAAGACCCGCGCCGTGCGCGACGGCGATGACTATGTCGTCACCGGGTCGAAAGCCTTTATAAGCGGCGCCGGCGTCAATGATGTCTATGTGACGATGGTTCGCACCGGGGAGGCCGGGCCCAAGGGTATCTCCTGCCTTGTCATCGAAAAGGACATGCCCGGCGTGTCGTTCGGCGCGCCGGAACGCAAGCTCGGCTGGCATTCGCAGCCGACAGCGCAGGTCAATTTCGACAATGTCCGCGTGCCGGTGTCGAACCGCGTCGGCGCCGAAGGGCAGGGCTTTGCCATCGCCATGGCGGGCCTTGACGGCGGCCGCCTCAACATCGGCGCGTGCAGCCTGGGCGGCGGCCAGCGCGCGCTTGACGAGGCGATCGCCTATACCCGGCAGCGCAGCCAGTTCGGGAAGGCCATCGCCGATTTCCAGGCGACACAGTTCAAGCTGGCCGACATGGACACCGAACTCAGCGCGGCCCGAGCATTGCTGTACCAGGCCGCGGCCAAGGTCAGCGCCGGCGCACCCGACAAGACGCGCTTTGCCGCGATGGCCAAGCGCTTTGCCACCGATACCGGCATGGCGGTGGCGGACCGCGCCCTGCAACTCCACGGCGGTTATGGCTATCTGATGGACTTCCCGGTCGAACGGATTTTCCGCGACCTCCGCGTTCACCAGATCCTCGAAGGCACCAACGAGATCATGCGGGTGATCACCGCGCGGGAGCTGCTGCGCGGGGTGAACTGAGCCGGAGCTTTACCCCCAGAGCGCCACCTCTGGCGGCCAAACGTCCGAATGTTCGAACTTCAACCCGCCGGGCCGGTCCTCGATCAGCAATGGCCCGTCGAGATCGGCATATTCGCCCTGCATCGCCACGTAGAACGCCGGCGCGATGCCCAAGGACGTCGACAGCATGCAGCCGGTCATCACCCCCAGCCCGCGGGTGCGGGCGGCATGGACCAGCGCGTGCGCCTCGGTCAGCCCGCCGGCCTTGTCCAGCTTGATGTTGATGTGGCTGTAGCGACCGACGATGGCGTCGAGCGTGGCGCGGTCATGGCAGCTTTCGTCCGCCGCCAGCGGCACCGCGCTGTGCACACCATCGAGCAAGGCATCCTGCCCGGCCGGCACCGGTTGTTCGATCAGTTCGACTCCAAGCCGGGCGAGTGCGGCCGCGGTGCGCGCGATATCGGTGCCTCCCCAGGCTTCATTGGCGTCGATGGTCAGCCGCGCATCGGGCGCTGCGCGGCGCACCGCGGCCACCCGCTCGATATCGGCATCGGGGCCGCCGTCACCACCGAGCTTGATCTTGAGCAGCTCGCGGCCCCTGGCGAGGCTCGCCGCCGCCGCCATGCTGCCGGGGTCGCCCAGGCTGATGGTATAGGCGGTCAGCATCGGGCGCGGCTGCGGCAGCCCGAGCATCTGCCAGACGCGCTGGCCGGCGGCCTTTGCCTCCACGTCCCACAGCGCTGCATCGAGTGCGTTGCGCGCGGCGCCGGCGGGCATCAGCGTCAACAGGTCGGCGCGGCTGGCCCCGGCGGCAATCGCATCGGCCTGCGCCAGAATATTAGCGACCACCGATTCGGCCGTTTCGCCGCGATAATAGATGGCGGTCGCCTCGCCGCGGCCGGTGTGCGGGCCGGCGACCAGTTCCGCCACCGCGACATCGACATGGGTCTTGGCGCCGCGCGCGATGACGAAGCTGCCGCGCACGGGAAAGCGTTCGACACGGGCGGAGAGGCGGCGTTGCATGGCGATGTCTTGGCGCATCGCTGGCGGCTTTCCAAGCCGCTTCAAACCGCTAGACTGTCGGCATGAACGAGGACGAATCCGTCGAGCTTGATGCCGTCGCCACTGTTGCGCGCATTACAGCGCTCGAAATGCTGGTGCGACAGATGATGATCGTCCAGCTGCGAATTCTCGATCACATGGGCGAAATCAAGCTGACCCCGGATTATGTCCGCACCGTCGCCGCAGCTTATTCCGAAAAGGTCGATGAATCGCCGATCATCGAATCGAACTCACCCGAGGTGAATTACGAGTTCAAGGTCAACGTGCTCCACAACCTCGAACGCTTCTTCGACGAGCTGGAAGCCCATGTCCGGGATAACCCGAACTGAGCTGGGTAAACGGGTCGGCGCGCTGAACGGCTACCAGAAACGCTCCGACGCAATGGCTGCGCCCTTGGCGAGCGCCGCCATTTTCGCCCAGACCACGTCCGGGTCGACACCGCCCGACCCGGCGTGGATCGAAAAGCCGCAATCGACGCCAGCCATGACATTGTCGCGTCCGACGAGATGCGCATAGCGGCCGATGCGCTGCGCGATCAGTTCGGGGTGCTCGATATAGCCGGATTGGCATTCGACGACGCCGGGGATCAACACCTTGCCGTCAGGCAGGCCAATCTCTTCGAACAGGGCGAATTCATGGGCGTGGCGCGGGTTCGCCGCTTCGAACTGGATGGCGTGTGGCCGCGCCGTCCACACCTGGTCGATGATATCGCGCAGCGGCACATCGCAATGGTGCGGGCCGGGGTAATTACCCCAGCACAGGTGCATGCGCATGCGTTCGGGGGCGATGTTGCGGGTGGCATGGTTGAGCGCGGCGATATTGAGCGCCATGCGATCGCGAAACGCCTTCAGGTCGAGTTCGCGGAACTGGGTGTGGCGGCCCATCGCCAGGTCGGGGCAATCGACCTGCAGGATGATGCTGGCGTTGGCGATCGCCTCATATTCGTGGCGAAGGCCTTCGGCGAGGGCGAACAGATAATCCTCGTCGCTGGCATAGTGGGTATTGGCAAAGAACAGCGCGGTGACGCCGGGGGAGGCGGCCGACATGAACGCCTGGGTGCCGGGGTGATACGCCAGCGCATCGTTCAGGTTGGCGGCATCGACGTGCACCGCGACCATGTCCTTGACGGTGATCGGCGCGTTGCACGCCGGCGTCTTGCGGTGCCGCCGCCCGGCATCGCCGAAAATGCGCTGCTTGACGCCGGGAAAATCCTCTACATCCTGAAAGACATAGCTATTGCCTTCACCGCCAAAGCCATGAAGCCGGTCCTTGATGTAGGTGGCATAGCTGGGCTTTGACTGCTCACCATCGTTGACGATGTCGAGCCCCGCGCCGGCCTGGGCGGCGACGACATCGCCGACCGCCGTGCGGATGCGCGACGACAGCGCCGCCGTATCGACCGCTTCCCCTTCCTCGCGCGCGACGATCATCGCGATCAAGTCGTCGGCGCGCGGCAGGCTGCCGACATGGGTGGTCAGGAACCGGCCGGCGGTCATGCCAGCTCCGCGCGGACTATCGCCGCGGCGTTTACTTCCGCGCGGACTATCGCCGCGCCGGCTGCCATCGCCTGCATCTTGTCGAAGGCGACGGCGCGCGGCAGATATTTCATGCCGCAATCGGGCGCGACGATGACCTTCTCGGCATCGACATGCGGCAATGCCTTGCGAATGCGCGTGGCGACCGTCTCCGGCGTTTCGATCTCGTGGGTCGACAGGTCGATGACGCCGAGGATGATCGATTTGCCGCGCAGCCCTTCGAGCACCGCGGTGTCGAGGTTCGACTGGGCGGTTTCCAGGCTGACCTGGCGCACCGGCGAACCCGACAGTTCGGGTAGGAAGCTATAGCCTGTCGGCCGTTCGTGGATGATCGCAGCATAACCGAAGCAGATGTGCAGCGCGGTCTGTCCGTCGATGCCGGCGAGCGCGGCGTTGACCGCTTCCAGCCCATATTCACGCGCTGCATCGGGGCGGGCCTGCATATAGGGCTCGTCGATCTGCACGATATCGGCGCCAGCGGCGAACAGGTCGCGGATTTCGGCGTTGACCGCTTCGGCATAGTCCAGCGCCATCTCGCGCAAGGACGGGTAGAAATCATTCTGTGCCTGCTGCGCCATGGTGAAAGGGCCGGGCACCGTGATCTTGATGCGGCGATCGGTGTTGGCGCGCAGGAAGGCGACATCGCGGGTTTCCACGGCGTGGCGGCGGCGGATGCGGCCAGTGACGCGCGGCACCGGATTTGGATGGCCCGAGCGATCCAGCGCCGAGCCGGGGTTGTCGAGATCGACGCCGTCGAGCGCGGTGGCAAAACGGTTCGAATAGCTTTCGCGGCGCATCTCGCCATCGGTGATGATGTCGAGCCCGGCGCGTTCCTGGTCGCGGATGGCGATCAGCGTCGCGTCATCCTGCGCCTGATCGAGATATTCCGGCAGTACCCGCCAAAGCTCGCGGGCGCGAACGCGCGGCGGAAAGCGGCCGGCGAGCTTTTCACGATCGATCAGCCAGTCGGGTTGCGGATAGGAGCCGACCAGCGAGGTGGGGAACAGCATCAGCGATCCTTTCAGGTGCCATCATAGGAAATTGCTGCGGCAGCAGCGCCCGACAGCATGAAGCCGATCGGGCGTTCGGATTCTTCCTGCAGGTGCGCGATCAGGCTGGCGGTGCG
This sequence comes from Polymorphobacter sp., assembly GCA_049318305.1. Taxonomy (GTDB): domain Bacteria; phylum Pseudomonadota; class Alphaproteobacteria; order Sphingomonadales; family Sphingomonadaceae; genus Sandarakinorhabdus. The sequence goes on along the minus strand of JBMOGO010000014.1, from coordinate 21,865 downwards.
CGCCAGGAGCGAAATGCCCTTCAGGGCGGCGAGCGGAAAGCCGACATCGAGCATGACGGCGGGTATGGCGCCGTTGACATTGATCGGCAGCGCCCGACCGATGACGGCGGGCAGACAATCGCCGACCGCGCGCAATGCAGCGATGTGCGGCCCTTCGATGCCATGGTCGGCGGCGAGTTTCAGCAACAGATTGGCGCGCGGGTCACCACCACTGTGCTGCGGATGGCCATAGCCGGGGATGGCCTTTTTCTCGGCCCGCAGCGCGCGCACTGCGGCTTCGGCATCACCCGATGCGACGACGCCGGCGAGGAAGCGCCCGGCGACTTCGGCGCTACCGAGCACAACCGAGCCGCAGCCGAGCAGGCCGGCGGCGACGGCGCCATGAAAAGCCTCGGGCGCCGCGGCAAAGGTCATGCGGGTGGCAACGACGCTGGGCACCAGGCCGTGTTCGGAGATCGCGGCGAGCACCGCGTCGGCAAAAAATTTCTGTGTCGCGGTCGGCGGTGTACCGGTCACCAGCAGCCAGAAATAGCTGGTGAAATCCATCTTGCCGATAACATCTCCGCACAGATCATGACCGCGAACGCGGATCGAGTCGGCATCGGACGTGCAAATGGCGGTATACGGTGCGTCCTGCTTGCCGATACGCATCGAGCCTCCAAATATTCGATTTTCGAACTTGTTTTCGTTATGCGAAGAATATAGGGAAGGTCAAGAGCATTCGGCACCCCTGTGTGGTTGCGCAGGCGGTTCCGACACCGCCGGAAGTCGGCGCGGAGTGTCGTTTCGGCTTGCCTGCGACCCGGTGGCGACTGTCAGGCGGGTCGGCGGGTGCGTGGGACTGAGGAGACAGGAATGGCACTGCCGCTGGCCGGAATTCGCGTGCTGGAAATGGGCACGTTCATCACCGGGCCGGCGGCCGGGATGATGCTGGCCGACCTGGGGGCGACGGTTGTCAAGGTCGAGCAGCCCGTCACCGGTGATCCGTTTCGCTCGTTTCGCGGTGGGCTGTATGCCCCGCATTTCCAGACCTGGAATCGCAACAAGAAAAGCATCACCCTCGATACAAGGACCGCCGATGACCGGGCGGCGCTGGATGCGCAGATTGCCGATGCCGATGTGTTCATCCAGAACTTCCGCCCCGGTGTCGCCAGGAAGCTGGGGGTCGATGCCGAGCGTTTGCAGGGCATCAACCCGCGGTTGATCTATTGCTCCATCTCGGGGTTCGGCAGCACCGGCCCGGACCGCGACCGCCCGGCGTTCGATACGGTGGCGCAGGCGGCCAGCGGCTTCCTGCGGCTGCTGCTCAACCCGGCGCGGCCGCGTGTTGTCGGGCCGGCGATCGCCGACGTGATGACCGGTTTCTACGCTGCCCAGGGCATTCTCGCCGCCCTTCATGATCGCCACGCCAGCGGTCGTGGACGGCTGGTGGAGACATCGATGTTCGAGGCGATGTGCCATTTCAACCTCGATGATTTCACCCATCTGCTGTCCGATGACCAGGCGATGGGGCCGTTCAGCCGGCCGCATGTCAGCCAGTCCTATGTCTTCCAGTGCAGCGATGGCGCCTGGCTGGCGTTGCACATGTCGTCGCCGCCGAAATTTTGGGAAAATCTCGCGCTGGCGGTGGAGCGTCCCGACATGCTGGCGCTGCCGGCCTTTGCCAGCCGCAACTCCCGTATCGCGCATTACGAGGATGTCGTCGCGTTTCTCGCGCCGATCTTTACCGCCCGCAGCCGCGCTGACTGGACGGCCCGGCTGACCGCGCTGAAAGTGCCCAACGCCGCCGTCGCGACCTCGCAGGAGGTGCTCGATTCCCCCCAGGCCAAGGCACTGCAACTGGAAATCAGCGCGCCCGGGCCGCATGGCGCGTTTCGCACCATCCGTTCCCCGCTCAGTTTCGATGGCGAACGCGCGCTGGATGTTACGGCGCCACCGCTGCTTGGCGCCGACAATCCTGCCGTCCTGGGCCGCGCCGCGCCGGCCGCGGGGTAGCGCCATGCTTGCGCAATTACCGTGCAGACCATAGCAACTGGCGGCATGGCAGAGCGCGAACCCAAGGATCCGGAGTATCTTTCGACGCTCGAGCGTGGGCTGAGCGTGCTGCGGGCCTTCGACCAGGCGCATCCGGAGATGGCACTGTCGGAGGTTGCGGTGGCCACCGGCCTGTCGCCGGCGGTGGCGCGCCGCTGCCTCAACACGCTGGTGGCGCTGGGTTATGTGGCGCAGGTCGGCCGGCGCTTCCTGTTGCGCCCCGAAGTGCTGGCATTCGGCTCCGCCTATCTGTCGTCGATGAACATCGAGCAGGTGGCGGTGCCGCCGCTGCAGGCGCTGCGCGATGCCACCGGCGACTCCGCCTCGCTGGCCGTCCGGTCGGGCCGCGACCTGCTGTATGTCTGCCACATCCCGACCAACCGCCGCATCCGGCTGGGTGTCGTGGTCGGCACGCGCTTTCCGCTGCACGCTACATCGATGGGCAAGGTGCTGCTCGCCTATCAGGACGGCGCGGCAATCGACAGCTTCCTCGCCGATGCGCCGCTGCAACGGCTGACCGAACGCACCGTGACCGAGGCAGCGGCGTTTCGCGACCGGCTGCAACTGGTGCGCGAACGCCGCTATGATTCGGCGCTCGACGAGCTGGACTATGGCATCGTGTCGGTGGCGGTGCCGGTGCACGGGCCTGATGAGAGGGTCGTCGCGGCGATCAATTGCTCGACATCGACAACGCGCATCTCCCAGGATGAGCTGGTCCGCACCCGGCTGCCGCTGTTGCGCGATGCCGCAGCCGCCATCGAAGCCGAATTGCGACGTTGGCCGACGCTGGCCCGGTCATTGGCGGCGAGCTGACGCCGGGGGACCGGCGCCGACTCGGCGCCAGACAGCGGATGCTGGCTGAGACCTAATGGCAGTGCCCGGCACCCAGCGGCGGCGCAACGGTGGCCTCGCGGCCGCCGAACAGGCGCCCAAAAAATGCCGTTTCTTCGATTATCGAACTTGACTTCGCATTACGAAACTCTAAGGGTCGTTCCGTCGAGCAGTCGCAAAGACTGTGATGGCGCTCTGTGCCTGTGAAACTCTGGCACTACGCCGCGGTACATAATTGGCGCCACGCGCCTGATGGGGGGACGTTCGAATGATCAGTCGTGCATCGGAATCGCGTTGGTCGGAATCGTTTTGGTCGGGATCGCGCTGGTTCGCCGGTTCGGCGCTGGCGCTGATGGCAAGCGCCGCCGCGGCGCAGGACGCTCCGGCCACAACCGGCGCTGCCGCGACCGAAGCCGCTTCGGACGAGATCATCGTTACCGCCACCCGCCGCGCCGAATCACTGCAGAATGTCCCTGCCTCGATCACCGCCTTCAATGCCAAGGCCATCGAATCCGCTGGCATTGTGCGCCCGGCGGATTTCATCGGGCTGACCCCCAACGTCAATCTGGTGCAGACACAGAATGCCGGCACCAGCTTCGTCATCATCCGCGGCATCACCCAGGCGCGCAATTCCGAACCGTCGGTAGCGGTGGTCGTCGATGGTGTGCAGCAGGTCAACGCCGCGCAGTTCAACCAGGAACTCGTCGATATCGAGCAGATCGAAGTGCTGAAGGGCCCGCAGGGCGGCCTTTACGGTCGCAACGCCATCGGCGGCGCGATCATCATCACCTCCAAGGCGCCGACCGATGATTTGTCGGGCAAGCTTACCGCCGGTGTCGACAATGGCTTTGGCTATTTCGCTCGCGCCAACCTGTCCGGGCCTGCCGCCGAGAACCTGAAATTCCGCATCGCCAGCACCTGGTACGACACCAACGGCTTCATCCCCAACACCTTCCTCGGTGAAGATGCCGATCCGTTCCGCGAATTCAACCTGCGCGGCAATCTGTTGTGGGAGGCGACGCCCGACCTGACCGTCGATCTGCGCGGTGCCGTCAGCCTGCTGCGCACCCAGGCATTTTACTACAACATCGTCAACGATGTGAACGATGTGTCGCTGCCAGTGCGGGTCAACAACGCGGGCATCAACAACCGTGACCTGTACAATGGCACGCTGCGCATCGCCTATGAAAGCGACGCCGGCAAGTTCACCTCGACCACGTCCTACGACAAGGTCACCGAAATCCTGACCGGCGATGCCTTCAACTTCCTGCCGATCAAGGAATCGCTGCTGTTCCAGTTCTTCGGCTTCGATCTCAACCAGAGCCAGTATCTCGACGTGTCGGCATGGAGCCAGGAATTCCGCTATGAATCGCCGGCTGACAAGCCGTTGCAGTTCATCGCCGGCGCCTATGGCATCAGCACCCAGCGTTACATCTCGACCGGCAACCTGGTCGATACCGGCAATGGCGTCACCGCCATCTATCGTACGCCGAGCACCAACCCGCTCAATCCCCAGGCGACCTTCCTGGCCGATTCGCAGGACAATTTCGCCTGGGCGGTCTTCGGCAACGCCATCTGGAAGATCAACGACCAGTTCCGCGTCGATGCCTCGCTGCGCTACGACCGCGACAACCGCGAGAACACCACGCTGACGCCGACCGCCTTCCTGCCCAACGTCCCCGGCTTCCCGCCCGGCACGACCGGCGAAGTGCGCAAGAAGAGCTTTGACGCCTGGCAGCCCAAGGTCACGCTGACCTGGAAGCCGGTCGACAATGTCACGGTGTTCGGCGGCTGGTCGCGCGGTTTCCGCTCCGGTGGCTTCAACCAGACCGGAGTCGGCGGTGTTGCGGCATCGAACGGAATCGTCGGGGTTGGTGACACGTTCGAGGCCGAAACCGCCGAAACCTTTGAAATCGGCATCAAGACGCAGACCAGCGATCGCTTGCTCACGCTGAATGCCAGCGCCTTCACCACCAAGTCGGAAAACAGCTATTTCTTCGTCTTCCTTGCCGCCAACTCGACGCAGAACCTCGGCAATGTGCCCGAAACCCGCATCAACGGTTTCGAGATCGATGCGACGCTGCGGCCGCTGCCCGGGCTCGATCTGGTTGCCGGCTTTGGCTACACCGACAGCGAGATCAAGAAGTTCCCGACCGCCAGCGTGATCGGCAACGAGGCGCCTCTGATCTCGCGCTACACCCTCAACCTGACGGCCAATTACCGCACCGCGCTGACCGATGCGCTCGACCTTTTGGCGCGGGTCGATTATCGCCGCACCGGCCGCACCTGGTTCGATGTCGACAATTCGACGTCGCGCGACCCGATCGACTTGGTCGATACGCGGCTTGGGGTGGCGGGCAGCAACTGGTCGTTGACCGGGTTTGCATCGAACTTGTTCGACATCAAGTATAACGCTGAGTTCTCGCCGGGCGGTTTCGTCTTCAAGGCGCGGCCGCGGCGGTACGGGGTGGAAGCGAGCTTCAATTTCTGATGAGTTCGTGATCCCGGGCTTGACCCGGAAAACCCGGAAACAACACGAAAAGGCACCGACATGGCCAAGGTTCTGATCCTTTATTACTCCAGCTACGGCCATGTGGAGACTCTGGCGCGGGCAATCGCCGCCGGCGCAGGCGAAGTGGCCGGCACCGAGGTGACGGTGAAGCGGGTGCCCGAACTGGTTCCGGATGATGTCGCCGCGGCGTCGGGCCTCAAGATCGATCAGGACGCGGCCTTTGCCGTGCCCGGCGAGCTTGCCGATTATGACGCGATCATCATCGGCACCCCGACCCGTTTCGGCAACATGGCGGCGCAAATGCGCAACTTCCTCGACCAGACCGGCGGCCTGTGGTTCACCGGTGCGCTGGTCGGCAAGATCGGCAGCGCGTTTTGTGCCACCGCCAGCCAGCATGGCGGCCAGGAAACCACGCTGACCAGCATGCACACGACGCTGCTGCACCATGGCATGATCATCGTCGGGCTGCCCTATGCCTGGGCCGGCGCCACGACGATGGACGGCATTTCGGGCGGCACGCCCTATGGCATCACCACCATTACCGGCGGCGACGGCAGCCGCAGCCCCAGCGAGAACGAGCTTGACGGTGCCCACTTCCAGGGACGCCACGTCGCCGGTATCGCCGCGAAACTTTTCGGATAAGGAGCGTCCCCCGATGATCATCAAGCGTCGCCCCGGCCGGTTGCACCATACGGCCTATGTCACCAAGGACCTGGAGGCGACGCGCGCCTTCTACGAAGATGTCATCGGCCTGCCCCTGGTCGCCACCTACACCGAAATGGACGAACTGTTCGGCAAGGAACGTACCTATTGCCATTGCTTCTTCGAACTCGCCGATGGCTCGGCGCTGGCGTTTTTCCAGTTTGCCAATGCCGATGACCAGGCCGAATTCGGACCGGAGATCCCGTCTTCGCCGTTTATCCATGTCGCGTTGCATGTCGATGCGGACACCCAGGCCGAGCTGGAGGCACGCATTGCCGCTGCCGGCATCGTGGCGCCTGACACCTATGTGCTGGAACATGGTTACTGCCGCTCGGTCTATGTGAAGGACCCCAGCGGCATGATCGTCGAATTCACCTACGATACGCCCAGCGCCGCCGACGGTGATGCCGAGCGGCGGGCGACGGCACGCGCCGAACTGGCGCGCTGGCTGGCCGGGGATCGGCGCAACAACAACCCGTACCGCAGCGCGGCTTGACCGGCGCCGGGGCACCGGGCCCGGCAGCTGTCGAGAACCCGGGGCCGCGCTGGCCCGGCGGCACCTTTTCGATGATCGCAGTTCCTGGTGGCGAACTGGCGGTGGAGCGGCTTGGCGCCGGGCCGCCGCTGCTGCTGCTGCATGGCTGGACGCTCGATCGCCGCATGTGGTTGCCGCAACTGCCGCTGGGCGCGGATTACACGCTGGTCGGCATCGATCGCCGCGGCTTTGGCCAGGCAACGGCCAACGCCGATCTGGCGGCGGAACCGGACGATGTGCTGCTGGTTGCCGACGTGCTGGGGTGGGCGCGCTTTCACCTGCTCGGCATGTCGCAAGGCGGCCGCGTGGCGCTGGCACTGGCAGCACGAGCGCCCGGCCGGCTGCTGTCGCTGACGCTGCAGGGGACGGCGCTCGATGGCGTGCCAGGCGATGGCGACAATGTGCCGATCGCCGCGATGACGGCAAACGCGCGGCGCGGTGACCTGGCGGAGCTGCGGGCGCTGGTTCGGAATCATGACCTGATGCGGACGCGAACCGCGCTCGGCACCGGGTTGGTGGACGCCATGCTGGAGGACTATGCAGCGCGCGACCTGCTGGCTGCGGCACGCGATTTGCCGGCGACCGCCGATTGCATTGCCGGAGCAGCTTTCCCGGTCACCGCCATCGTCGGCGCTGCCGATACCGCGCAGCGGCGCGCCAATGCCCAGGCGCTGGCCGATGCCGGTGCGGTGGCGGTCGAACTGCCGGATGCCGGCCATCTGTGCAACATCGACAGCCCCGAGCGCTTCAATGCCGCAGTGCGCTCTTGTGCCGGCGGCGCGAACGCGGCCATTTAACGCGGCTTTCCCGGTTGGAGGCCCGACCGGGAATCGAACCCGGGTTCACGGATTTGCAGTCCGTTACGTCACCACTCCGCCATCGGGCCACCGTTGGGGTCGCATCCCCTAGCAATGGTGCTTGGCGAGGGCAACCTTCATCGCTAGACGAATGCTGAGCTTTACAAATTCGATTGCGACTCAGCTGTATTAACCCTATCAGACACTTGTTGTTGCGGGACGCCAGATTGACCAGCCAGACTCATCACTTCGCCGATATCGCACCGGCCGCCGAACGCCGGACGATGATCGACAGCCAATTGCGCACGGTTGGCGTAACCGATGCCGGCGTGCTCGCCGCCATGGCGGCAGTGCCGCGCGAAGATTTCGTGCCGCCTTCGCTCGCCGGCCTCGCCTATGCCGATGCCGCACTGGAGGTGGCACCTGCGCGCTGGCTGCTCGAACCGCTGGTGCTGGCGTTGCTGTTGCAGCACGCCCGTATCAGCGCCGGCGACCGGGTGCTGATCGTTGGCAGCGCCACCGGCTATTCGGCGGCGGTGGCGGCGCACATCGGCGCTACGGTGACCGCGCTGGAAAGCGATGAAGCGCTGGCCGCTTCCGCGCCGATTGCCACGGTCATCGGGCCACTCCCGGCCGGCTGGACAGCCTCCGCCCCTTATGACCTGATTCTGTTCGAAGGCGCCATCGAAGTCGTTCCGACCGCCATTGCAGCACAGCTTGCCCCCAGCGGCCGGGTTGCCGCCGTGGTTCGCCAGGCCGGGGTCGGCCGCGCCTTCGCCGGTGTGCTGACTGCGGCGGGTGGCATTGCCGGGCTGCCGTTTCTTGAAATTGCCGCCAAACCCCTCCCCGGATTCGCCGCCCCCCGCGAATTCGTTTTCTGATCTGAAAGTTGTCTAACTGATGCCGTTCAAGTCCCTGTTGCTGCTGGCCGTTGCCCTGGTCGCCGCCCCCGCCAGTGCCGATTCGCTCGCTGCCGCGATTGCCGCTGCGTATGAAGCCAACCCAGACCTGAACGCGCAGCGTGCCGCCGTGCGCGGTACCGACGAAGGCACGGCGCAGGCGCTGGCGGGCGGTCGACCGACGCTGGGCACCCAGCTGGTCGCCGATCAGGCCGGCCTGGATTTCAAGGACAACGGCCGCACCTACACCGCCGGCCTGCAGTTGAGCCAGTCGCTGTACCAGGGCGGCCGGGTCAAGTCCGCCACGACAGCGGCAGAGAATCGCATCCTGGCGGCGCGGGCCCGGCTACGCGCCACCGAAAACCAGATCGTCCTTAACGTCGTCACGGCCTACGCTGATGTGCTGCGCTTCACGCGCGTCGTTGAACTGAACCAGAGCCAGGTCAAGGTGCTGGAACGCGAGCAGCAACAGTCGAAGGACCGTTTCGAAGTCGGCGACGTCACGCGCACCGATGTCGCCCAGTCGCAGGCTCGGCTCGCCAATTCGCAATCCAACCTGGTGGTGGCGCAGAACCAGCTCGCGGCGGCGCGTCAGGCCTATCTGCGCGTTGTCGGCCGCACCCCGGACAATCTTGAACCGATGCCGCCCTTGCCGGTGCTGCCCGGCTCTGCCGGACAGGCCGTTGACATCGCGCGCGAAAACGCGCCGTCGCTGATTGCGGCACGGTTCGATGAAGCCGCCGCACGCTATGACGTCAAGACCCTGCAGAAGCAGCGTTTGCCAACGGTGGATGCCGCCGCGTCCGCAGCCTATCGTTATTTCGAAGGCGGCGGCGGCGGCGCCAACTTCGTCCGCCAGGGTGGTTTCTTCACCCAGGATCTCAACATCCAGGCCCGGGTACCCCTGTATCAGGCCGGGTTGGTCGGATCGCAGGTGCGTGAGGCGCAGGCGCGGCAAAGCCAGCTGCTGGAAACCATCACCGCCACCGATCGCAGCACCACCGAAAACGTGACGAACAGCTTCAACCAGTTGCGCGCCGCGCGTGCGGTCATCGAAGCATCGCAGGTTTCGGTGGACGCCAATGCCCTTGCCGCCGAAGGCGTGCGGCAGGAAAACCAGGTCGGCACCCGCACCGTCATCGAAGTGCTCAACGCCGAACAGGAACTGCTGACCACCCAGGTCAATCTGGTCACGGCGCGGCGCGAGGAACAGGTCGCGGCCTATTCGCTGCTCGCGTCGGTTGGTGCCGCCGAAGCGGTGGCACTGGGCGCGACGACCGCCGAATATGACGCGGTCAGCAATGCCAAGGCGGTCCGTCACCGGCTGCTCGACGATACCGATGGCGGCCCCAAGGCGCTGCCGCTGCCGCCAGCAGAACGCGCCAGCAGGACTCTGGTCATCGGCCCGCCACAGCCTTAAGATGCGGCCATGAACGAGACACCGCCCAATATCGACGCGATCCTCGCCTCCATCCGGTCGCGGATGAACGATGACCCGCAGCCCGAAATGCCCGAGCTGCGGGCGCGCGCCGAACCGGTTGCGCCTGCGCCGGTGGTCGATATCGGCAACATGGTGCTGGGGGCCGAAACCATCACGGTCGATGCGCTGGTGCGCAGCCTGGTCGAGCCGATGCTCAAGGCCTGGCTGGATGCCAATATGCCCGAAATCGTCGAGAAAATGGCGCAGGCCGAAATCAAGCGCCTGACCGGCCGCGACTGACATGCGCCTGCGGTCGCGTTGGTTCGCGGCCGGCCTCGCGTTGCTGATGGCGCCTCCGGCCGCAGCGCAAACCCTCCATGTCCACGCCGGCCGGTTGATAGACCCTGCCACCGGCACTGTTCGGACTGACCAACGCATTACCATTACCGACGGCAGGGTGACCGCCATCACCGCCTGGGCGACGCCTAGCGGCCCGGTCATCGACTGGTCGCGCTATACCGTGCTGCCCGGCCTGATCGACATGCACACCCATATTGCCGATGGTTTCGGCCAGGACAGCGATCCGGCCGAACCGCTGCGCCGCAGCGAATCGACCGTGGCTTTCAAGGCGGTCGAGGCTGCCCGGCAGACGCTGCTCGCCGGCTTTACCAGCGTTCGGGATGTCGGCGTCTATCGCGGCCTGACCGATGTCGCACTGCGCGACGCCATCAATGCGGGGCAGGTGATTGGCCCGCGCATGGTCGTCGCCGGCGCTTATATCACCACGCCGGGCGGCGGCGGCGCGATCACCGGCGCCCCGGCCGGCACGGTCATTCCGCCCGAATTCCGGCTGGGTGAAGTCCGCGGTCCCGAAAACGCCCGCGCCCGCACGCGATTCCTGATCGAGCACGGGGCCGATGTCATCAAGCTGATCGCCACCGGCGCCGTGCTCGCCATCGGCAGCGAGCCGGGCAGCCTCGAGCTCACTGCCGCCGAAATGCAGGCGGCGTGTGATGAAGCCCGGCGGCTCGGCAAATATTGCATCGCCCATGCGCACGGTGCCGCCGGCATCCGCGCCGCGATCGGCGCCGGGGCGCGGTCGATCGAGCATGCCTCGCTGATCGATGCGCAAGGCATCGCCATGGCGAAGGCGGCGGGTGTGTGGCTCGACATGGATATCTATGATGGCGACTGGATCGACGATGTCGGCACGCGTGACGGCTGGCCGGCGGAATATCTGCGCAAGAATCGCGAAACCACCGAAGCGCAGCGCCAGGGCTTTCGCCGCGCCGTCGCGGCCGGGGTCAAGCTCTCCTACGGCACCGATGCAGGCGTTTACCCGCACGGGCTCAATGCGCGGCAGTTCGCCTATATGGTGCGATACGGGATGACGCCGCTGCAGGCGTTGCAGGCAGCGACAAATGTGGCGGCGGACTTGCTCGACAAGGCGGGTGATGTCGGGTCGCTGACGCCGGGGCATTTCGGCGACATGATTGCGGTGACCGGCGACCCGCTGCGCGACGTGACGGTGCTGGAGCATGTCGCCGGCGTCATCAAGGGCGGGGTGGTGGTGAAGTAGGCGCCCACCTCTTCCCCGGTTGCGCTGCACCCGCTAACAGCACCGCATGACCTTGATCGACAAGACCTTCGCCCCGGCCGATTTCGAGCAGCGCTGGTATGCGCATTGGGAAGGCGCGGGTGCGTTCCGCCCGGCGCGGCCCGATGCGGTGCCGTTCACCATCATCATCCCGCCGCCGAACGTGACGGGGTCGCTGCACATCGGCCATGCGCTGGATAACACGTTGCAGGACGTGCTGATCCGCTGGCACCGGCTCAATGGCCGCGATGCACGCTGGGTGGTCGGCACCGATCATGCCGGTATCGCGACGCAGATGGTGGTGGAACGGCAGCTGGCTGAAAGCAGCCAGGGCACGACGCGCCAGGCGATGGGCCGCGCGGCGTTCCTCGAAACCGTCTGGGACTGGAAACGGACGAGCGGCGGCACCATCACGACCCAGCTGCGCCGGCTCGGCGCCAGCTGCGATTGGGCCAACGAACGCTTCACCATGGACGAAGGCTTCAACACCGCGGTGACACGGGTGTTCGTGACGCTGTTTAATGAGCGTGACGCTAACGGAAAACGCCTGCTCTATCGCGACAAACGGCTGGTGAATTGGGACCCCAAGCTGAAGACGGCGATTTCCGACCTGGAGGTGGAAACGCGCGAAGTCGCCGGCACCTTCACCCATATCCGTTACCCGCTGGCGGATGGGGTGCGGCTCGCCGGTGGGCGCGACCATATCATCGTGGCGACGACGCGCCCGGAAACCATGCTTGGCGATACCGCGGTGGCGGTGAATGCGCGTGATGAACGCTATCAGTCGGTCATCGGCAAGTTCGTCAAACTGCCGATCACCGGCCGCCTGATCCCGATCGTGGCCGATGATCATGCCGATCCGGAACTGGGGTCGGGCGCCGTGAAGATCACCCCCGCGCATGATTTCAACGATTTCGAGGTCGGCAAGCGCCACGCCATGGTGCCGATCAACATTTTCGATGCCGATGCGCGGATCATCGCGGCGGACGGCATTCCGGCGGATTATGTCGGGATGGACCGCTTCGATGCGCGCAAGAAGGTGGTCGCCGATCTCGAAGCGATGGACGCCGTCGAGCTGATCGAGGCCAAGACCATCCAGATGCCCTATGGCGACCGATCGGGCGTGGTGGTCGAACCCTGGCTGACCGACCAATGGTATGTGAACGCCGGCGAACTGGCGAAGCCGGCGCTGGCGGCGGTGCGCGACGGCAAGACGCAGTTCGTGCCGAAAACCTGGGAAAAGACCTATTTCAACTGGATGGAGAATATCCAGCCGTGGTGCGTGAGCCGCCAGCTGTGGTGGGGACACCAGATTCCGGCGTGGTACGGGCCACCAGTCTGGGAGGAGGACGGTGTCCGGTACCTTGTCTCACTTAATGAATACCTCTTTGAGAACAAGCTAAATCGCCCTCAAGACAGCCAGTTCTTCGTCGCAGAAACAGAAGAATCGGCTGCTGCTGCTGCGTTTGAATTCTACAAATCGGATAGGCTACCGGCGCCGAAAGTCGTTTTTGCAAAAAATCGCGCGGAGGCTAACGAGTTGAATGATGGCGCCACTGTCGCACTTTGGCGCGACGAGGACGTCCTCGACACCTGGTTCTCCTCCGCGCTGTGGCCCTTCGCCACGCTCGGCTGGCCGGACAACACCGAAGACCTCGCCCGCCATTACCCCGGCGATGTGCTGGTGACGGGCTTCGACATCATCTTCTTCTGGGTGGCCCGCATGATGATGCAGGGCATCCACTTCATGGACGATGTGCCGCCGTTCAAGACGGTGTACTGCCACGGCCTTGTCCGCGACGCCAAGGGCCAGAAAATGTCCAAGTCGAAGGGCAATACCGTCGATCCGCTGCTGCTGGTGGACAAGTTCGGCGCCGACGCGCTGCGCTTCACGCTGACCGCGATGGAAAGCCAGGGCCGTGACATCAAGCTCGATGAACGCCGCGTCGAAGGCTATCGCAACTTCGCCACCAAATTGTGGAACGCGGCGCGGTTTTGCCAGTCGAATGGCATCACCGGCTCCACGAGCATCGCGCCGCCGCCGGTGCAGAATGCCGTGAACCGCTGGATCATCGGCGAAGTGTCCGCCACCGCCCGCGCGCTGGAAACCGCGATCGCGACCTTCCGTTTCGATGCCTATGCGGATGCGATCTACAGCTTTGCCTGGAACCGCTTTTGCGACTGGTATCTGGAGCTGACCAAGCCCTTGCTCGCTGAAGGCGCCGACCCGGCGGTCGCCGCCGAAACCCGCGCCGTCAGCGGCTGGGCGCTCGACCAGATTCTCGTCATGCTCCACCCGGTGATGCCGTTCCTGACCGAGGAGCTTTGGCACAAGCTGGGGACCCGCAGCCGCGACCTGATCCTGTCCGACTGGGTCGCCGCCGACCTGCCGGTCGATGCCGCCGCCAGCGCCGATATCGAATGGCTGATCGGGCTGGTTTCCGAAGTCCGCTCGGCGCGCACCGAACTCAACGTGCCGCCGGGGGCAAAGCTGGGGTACAGCGTCGAAGGCGCCGGCGCGGTGACCAGTGCGCGGCTCGCCGCCAACGCCGCCGCTATCGAACGGCTGGCGCGCATCGTGCCGGCCACCGCGCCGACCAGCGGCGGCAAGCTGCAACTCGTCCATGCCGATGCGACATACGCCCTACCGCTGGAAGGCGTCGTTGATCTTGCCGCCGAAAAGGCCCGTCTCGAAAAGGCCATCGCCGCCGCCGCCAAGGAACGCGATGCGCTCGCCGGCCGGCTCGCCTCCCCTGGCTTTGCCGAAAAGGCCAAGCCCGAAGCGGTGGAAAAGGCCCGCGAGGACCATGCCGCACGCAGCGCCGAGGCCGAGCGGCTCGGCGCGGCGCTGGCGCGGCTGGGGTAGGGCGCACCCGAACTAAAATGTCATCCCGGGCTTGACCCGGGACCCAGTTTTTCTGGCCAGCGCGCCGTAAAAAGCTGGGTCCCGGGTCAAGCCCGGGATGACAGGAAAAAGCTCAGCAGTATCGGATCAACACCATGTCCTTCACCCCGCAACCCCTCGCCGCCGCTGCATTCTACACCGATCGCGCCGCTGCCTATCGCGACCTCGCCCAGCAACTCACCGCGCTGATCGGCGACGAGCGCGACATGATCGCCAATGCCGCCAACACAGCGGCGCTGCTGTTCGACCTGCTGCCCGATCTCAACTGGGCGGGGTTTTACCTGTTCAAGGACGGCGAACTCGTGCTCGGGCCGTTCCAGGGCAAGCCGGCGTGCATCCGCATCCCGATCGGCCGCGGTGTCTGCGGTGCGGCCGCCGCGACGCGGGTTTCGCAGGTGGTTGCCGATGTCCACGCCTTTCCCGGCCATATCGCCTGTGATGCGGCATCGCGGTCGGAACTAGTGGTGCCGCTGCTGCGCGGCGACACGCTGATCGGCGTGCTCGATCTCGACAGCCCGGTGGTGGCGCGCTTCGATGCGCAGGACTTGGCGGGGATCGAGGCGATTGCGGCGATCTGGGTGGCTTCCCTTCCCTCTCCCCTCGCGGGAGAGGGCGACTCGCGCGTGAGCGCGGCGGGGTGAGGGGGCGCACTGGCGAAGCCCTCACCCGGCTCGCTGCGCGAGTCCGACCTCTCCCGCAGGGGGAGAGGTGAGCGCTACCCCATCAATTCGCGCACATCGGTTAAATGGCCGGTTACCGCCGCTGCCGCCGCCATCGCCGGCGACAATAGATGCGTGCGCGCCCCAACGCCCTGCCGCCCGACGAAGTTGCGGTTGCTCGTCGATGCGCAGCGTTCGCCGGCAGGCACCTGGTCGGGGTTCATGCCCAGGCACATCGAACAGCCCGGTTCGCGCCATTCAAAGCCGGCTTCGATGAAAATCCGGTCCAGCCCTTCGGCTTCGGCCTGGCGCTTGACGAGGCCGGAGCCTGGCACCACCAGCGCCTGCTTGACGTGCGCCGCCACCGTCCGGCCTTTGGCCACTGCGGCTGCGACGCGCAGATCCTCGATGCGGCTGTTGGTGCAGCTGCCGATGAAGACATTTTCGACGCGCAGGTCGGTCATCGGCGTGCCCGGTGTCAGGCCCATATAATCCAGGCTGTTGACGGCGGCGACGCGCTTGCCGGGGTCGGCAAAGCTGTCGGGCGCCGGCACCGCGTCGCCGATGCGCACCACATCCTCGGGGCTGGTGCCCCAGGTCACCAGCGGCGCGATCTCGCTGCCGTCGATGACCACCACCGCGTCATAGACAGCGCCGGCGTCGGTTGGCAGCGTCTGCCACCAAGCCAACGCCGCCTCGAGTTCGGCGCCCTTTGGCGCGCGCGGCCGGCCGATGACATAATCGAAGGTCTTCTGGTCCGGCGCCACCAGCCCGGCGCGGGCGCCGGCCTCGATCGCCATGTTGCAGACCGTCATGCGGCCTTCCATGCTCATGTCGCGGATCACGTCGCCGGTATATTCCAGCACATAGCCAGTGCCGCCGCCGGTACCGAGCCGGGCGATCACCGCCATCGCGACGTCCTTGGGCGAGATCGAAAAGCCCAAGGTTCCGGTGATGCGCACTTCCATCGCCTTCGACTGGCGCAGCAGCAGGGTTTGCGTGGCAAACACATGCTCGACTTCGGACGTGCCGATGCCGAAAGCCAGCGCGCCGAAGGCGCCGTGCGTCGCGGTATGGCTGTCGCCGCAGACCAGCGTGACGCCGGGCAGGGTAAAGCCCTGTTCCGGCCCGATGACATGGACAATGCCCTGTTCCGGCGCGTCGATGGCGAACATCTCCACCCCGAAATCGCGGCAATTTTCGGTCAGCGCGTTGAGCTGCGCCCGCGACATCGGGTCGATGATCGGCAGGGTCCGGTCGGTCGTGGGCACATTATGGTCGGGCACCGCCAGCGTCAGGTCGGGCCGGCGCAGGCTGCGGCCGGCAAGGCGCAGGCTTTCGAACGCCTGCGGCGTCGTCACTTCATGGATGAGATGCCGGTCGATGAACACCAGTGCGGTGCCGTCATCGAGCGTGCGGACGACATGGTCGTCCCAGATCTTGGCATAAAGTGTGCGTGGGCCGGGGGCGGTGCTGGTCATGCCCAGCCTGTTGCCGCGAAACGCCGTGCAAATCCAGCCCCGCCGCCGGGTTGTTCGCTTGGCAAGAAAGCCGCGTGACGGATGGTTACGCCGCCGCTATGGCCGCTGCCATGCCAAGCGACCTCAATTTCATCGACAGCCAGCCGATCATCATGGTCGGGATTGGCCTTTTGGTGCTCATGGTCGTCGCGGCCGAGATCGGCATTTATCGCCGCCGTCGCCGTCCCGAAGCGGGCGAAACGCATTACGCCGCCGCCGCCTCGGTCAGCCTGCTCGGTCTGTTGATCGGATTTACCTTCAACGTTGCGCTCAACCGATATGACGAGCGCCGTGACCTGGTGGTGGAGGAAGCCGCGGCGATCACCATGGCGTGGGAACGCAGCCAGTTGTTGCCCGCGACCGCTGCCAGCAGCGCCGGGGCCTTGATCAACCGCTATATCGATGCTCGCCGCGGCTATTTCCAGCGTGGCCAAGTGACTGATCGGCAGCGCGCCGCCGACCTGCCGGGCCGCGCCGTGCGGCAACAATTATGGGCGCTGGCCCGGACGATCGAGGCCAGTGGCGACAAGCCGCTGATGGCGCGTGCTTTCATCGACGCGCTGTCGGGGGTCGATACCGTGGCGGCGCACCGCGAATCGATGGCGCGCGAACATATCCCGCTGTCAGTCGTCTACGCGCTGGGGCTGGTCGCCATCATCACCGCTGCCAACCTGGGCTATGCCGGGGCGATGTACGGCCAGGTGACGCGCCATGCCAATTGGGCGTTCTTTGTTCTGGTGGTGGTGGCGCTGGTCGTCGTCATCGATCTCGATCGCCCCAAGACCGGGATGGTGACAGTTTCACAGCAGCCGATGCAGGAGCTCGAGGCACTGCTCGACGCAGGTTAGCGTGTGACTGCCCGGCGCGGGTCCTTGAAGCCGAAATCGGCCTTTGACAGGTCGGCATTGTAGGTCGCGCCGGCCAGCCGGGTTTCGGTGCGGCCGCCCTGCGCATCGCGCGCCGACCAACCCGCCAGCGCCAGCCCGCCGGGGGCAGCAATGTTGCGGGCAAAGGCGATTTCGAGCGTGCCGAATTCCGGGCGTTTCGGGTCGCGCGCTTCAACCAGCACGCCGTTGCGGTCGCTGGCGATGACCCGCGCGACCCGAGACAGATCGGGTTCGGATGCGAGCAATATCCCGAGCGGCGTGGATTTCACCGGCCATTGCGAGACCTGGCGCACCTTGTAGTCGACAAAGGTCAGCGTGCGGCCATTGCCGACGATCAGCTTTTTCGACGTATCATACTGAAAGCGGATGCGGCCCGGGCGCGCCAGGATCATCCGGCCTTTCTCGACCTTGCCATCGGCGCCGGTCTGTGTGAAATCGGCGGCAAGGCTGGTCGTCGCCTTCAACGACGCCGCGACATCGTCGATCGGCGCAGCTGCGGCGGGGGCGGCAAACAACAGGGCGGGCAGCAAGAATTTCATCATGCCGGCGTGATGCGCCGCAGCGCCTTTCCCCCGGCTTAACGCAAGCTTCAACCGCCGATCTTCACCTCGGCGACCGCTGTGTCGCGCGTGCCCGCCGGCGCATCGAGGATTTCGCGCACGAACGCACCCTTGTTGACCGTGGGGGTCTGCGAATCACCGGCGCTGGAGCGGATCGACGGGTCGGTGTTGCCTGCGCCGGCGCGGTCGAGCAATTGCTGTTCGGCGGCGGATTTCGGCGGCACCTTGGCGCCGGGGCCGAACAAGGCCTCCATCGCGGCGCTTTGCGCATCCTGCCCGGCGGCGCGCGGGCTGCCGGGGCGCGGCGGCGCCAGGTTGAAATCCTGCGGCACCACCAGCGGCGCGTTGCGGCTGATCGCCAGTTCATCGGGGGCGTTGTGCGCGGCGAGACCGGTCTTGCCACACGCGGTCAGCGTCAGGGCAGCGGCAGAGAGAAGCACGAGGTTACGCATCGTCATCATCCTTTTGGCGCCATCAGCGCGCGTGCCAGCAGCAATAGCACACCACAGCTTATCGCCGCATCAGCAACGTTGAACACCCAGAAACTATGTTCGCCCCAGAAGAAGTGCAGGAAGTCGACGACATAGCCATAGCGCACCCTGTCGACGATATTGCCCAGCGCCCCGCCGAGCACCAGCCCGAGCGCCAGCGCGTCATAGCGTTGCTTCTCGCGCGCGATCCATACCGCCACCGCTGCGGCAATGGCGCCGGTGGCCGCCACCAGCAGCCAGCGCGCCGTGTCGGAATTGGCGCGGAACAGCCCCATCGACACGCCGATGTTGCCGACGAAGGTCAGTTTGAAGAACGGCAGCACGTCGATGAAACCGCGTTCCGGCAGGCGGACGATCGCGGTGATCCAGTATTTGCTGATCTGGTCGAGAATGAAGACGATGGCGGCGAGGCTGTAACCGAGACGCTTCATGCCGCCCTCTCCCGCAGGGGACGAGGGATGCGCGGGCTAAACATCGACGACCCCATCGCACCGCCCGCACAGGCCGGTGTCTTCTGCCACATCGGGCAGGTGCCGCCAGCAGCGCGCGCATTTCTCCGCCTCGGTCTTGTTCACCGACACGCGCACACCCGCTTCCAGCGTCGGATCGATCTCCACGTGCAGGTCGGTGACGATGCACATTTCGGCGAAATCGACACTGGCGATCAACGCCGCGTCCTCATGGTTCGCCGCCACCACCAGCCGCGCCTCCAGGCTCGATCCGATCAGCTTGTCGCGCCGCGCCGGCTCGATCGCCATGGTCGCCAGCGAGCGCAGCGCCCGCAGGCGCTGCCAGCGCTCCGCCAGCGCATCGTCGTGCCAGCCGGCATCGATCGCCGGCCATTCGGTCAGATGCACGCTGCCGGCGGCGGGATGGCGCGTTGTCCACACCTCTTCGGTGGTAAACACCAGCACCGGCGCCAGCCATTTGGTCAGCGCGTCCAGCAACGTGTCGAGCACGCTGCGCCACGCCATGCGCTTGGGGTCGCGGGCGCCGTCGCAATAGAGCGAATCCTTGCGGATATCGAAGACGAACGCCGACAGGTCGTTGTTCACGAAGGTGGAAAGCGTCGTGACATAGGTGTTGAAATCGAAGTTTGCCGTGGCGGCACGCAACTCGCCGTCGATCTCGGCGAGCCGGTGTAGCACCCAGCGCTCCAGGTCCGGCATGTCCGCCGGCGCCACGCGCTCGGCCTCGCTGAAGCCGTCGAGCGCGCCGAGCAGATAGCGGAAGGTGTTGCGCAGCTTGCGGTACTGGTCGGCAACGCCGGTCAGGATTTCCTTGCCGATGCGGTGATCCTCGGTGAAGTCCACCGTCGCCGCCCATAGCCGCAGGATGTCGGCACCATATTCGCGCATCAGGTCGAGCGGGTTGGTCGTGTTGCCGAGCGATTTCGACATCTTCCGGCCCGACTGGTCCATGGTGAATCCGTGCGTCAGCACCGCCTTGTACGGCGCCTGGCCGCGCGTGCCGCAGCTTTCGAGCAGGCTCGACTGGAACCAGCCGCGATGCTGGTCGCTGCCTTCCAGGTACAGGTCGGCGGTCGGCCCGGCCCAGCCGGCGGGGCGCAGCAGGTCGGGCCATTTGCCGCTTTCCAGCACAAAGGCATGGGTGCAACCGCTGTCGAACCACACGTCGAGAATGTCGGTGACGCGCTCATAGTCGGCGAGGTCATAGGCGGGGCCAAGCAGCCCGGCGGCGGCCTCCTCGCTCCAGGCGTCGACGCCCTGTTCGCGCACCGCGGCGATGATGCGGGCGTTTACGTCGGGGTCGTTCAGATAGACACCGGTTACCCGGTTGACGAACAGCGTGATCGGCACACCCCAGGCGCGTTGGCGGCTGATTACCCAATCGGGCCGGCCTTCGACCATCGACGACAGCCGGTTGCGGCCCTTTTCGGGCACGAAGCGCGTCGCGGCGATGGCGGCAACGGCGGTTTCGCGCAGCGTCGCGGCATGGCCACGGGCATGGCCGACGGCATCCGGCGTGTCGTCACGAACGATCGGCAACGCGGCCTTGTCGGCGCGCGGCAGGTCCATCGGGATGAACCACTGCGGCGTGCAGCGGTAGATCACCTTTTTCTTCGACCGCCACGAATGCGGATAGCTGTGCTGGAACTTGTCCGCCGCCAGCAGGGCGCCGGCTTCGCGCAGCGCCGTGCAGATGGCGCCTTCCGGCGCGTTGAGCTTGTCGCTGATGACATTGCCCTGGCTCTGCAGCCACAACCAGTCGGGCCGGTCGGTGCGATAGGTGCCATCGCCGAGCACCGCGAACACCGGCTCGATGCCATGCGCCTTGCACAGGGTGAAGTCGTCCTCGCCGTGATCGGGCGCCATATGGACAAGCCCGGTGCCGGCATCGGTGGTGACGAAGTCGCCGGGCAAGAAGGGGCGGGGGGTGGCGTAGAAGCCGCCGAGGTGGTGGAGCGGATGGCGGGCAATGGCGCCGGCGAGGGCGGAGCCTTTGATAACAGCAAGTATGTCCCATTCAGTCGTGTTTCCGCCGTCGTCGTCCACCTCAGGAGCGAATGCATTGCGGACACGCGCGATGGTCGCCTGCAGCAGTTCACGCGCGACGAGAATTGTGGTCGGAGTTCCAGCGCGAGCGACGTGGTAATACTCAACCTCCGGCCCATAAGCCAAAGCCTGGTTGACCGGGATCGTCCAAGGCGTCGTCGTCCAGATCACCGCATGGGCGCCGACCAGTTCCGGCGCGTTCGGTGCGTGCGTTATCTCGAACGCCACATCGACCTGCGTCGAAGTGATGTCCTCATATTCGATCTCGGCCTCGGCGAGCGCGGTCTTTTCAACGGGCGACCACATCACCGGCTTGGCGCCGCGATACAGCTGCCCCGAATCCGCGAACTTCATCAGTTCCGCAACGATCGTCGCTTCGGCGGCGAAATCCATCGTCAGATAGGGGTGGTCCCAATCGCCGCCGATGCCCAGCCGCTTCAGCTGCTCGCGCTGGACATCGACCCAGCCTTGCGCATAGGCGCGGCATTCGGCGCGGAACTCCTTGGCCGGCACCTCGTCCTTGTTCAGCTTCTGGGCGCGATATTTCTCCTCGACCTTCCATTCGATGGGCAGGCCGTGGCAATCCCAGCCCGGCACATAGGGCGCGTCCTTGCCGAGCAGGGTCTGCGTGCGCACAACCAGGTCCTTGAGGATATGGTTGAGCGCATGGCCGATGTGCATGTCGCCATTGGCATAGGGCGGGCCATCGTGGAGGATGAACTTTTCGCGCCCGCGCCGCTCCGCCCGCAGCCGTTCGTAGAGGCCGTCGCCCAGCCAGCGCGCCAGGATGGTCGGCTCCTTTTCGGGCAGCCCGGCCTTCATGGGGAAATCGGTCTTCGGCAGGAAGACGGTGGCGCGATAATCGGGGATGGTCATGGTAGGGTCGCGTCTAGGGCAGCCCTGCCGCCATTTCTACCCCTCTCCCGCTTGCGGGAGAGGCGAGAGACGCCGCAGGCGGCCCGGGTGAGGGTGTTCTTTTGTGTCGAAGCGCGGGGACACC
>JBMOGO010000013.1:0-44624 GCA_049318305.1 Polymorphobacter sp. | reverse complement strand
GCTAATGCAAACCCCAAACACCATTAGCGTCACTGGAATCTTAAACGGCTTTTTGCGCGCGCCACTTAAATCGGCGTCTTGCCGGGGCCAAATGCTATCTCTGATCCATTCCCCCAGCGTCACGGCCTCGCTCAACTCGGCACACTGGCGCGGTCAACCGTTACCTATACGAAGGGGATACACCCCCAAATTTTTCTCAGCGCACGGGGGAACAACCTGAAACCGACGTTCACCGTCACGACGACGCGCGTGCGTTGGCGCGAATTCCGCTGTCCTACAGCGCCGATTTCTGCCATGCTTTCGGAATATTCTGCTCTTTGAGATTGTTGGAAAATTCACTTGACAGGTGTCTTGTCGCGGCGGTTGCTGCCAAAGGTCCCAAAACTGCAACTGGGTGACTTTCGAGACTTTCTGAATGGTCCACCGGAGCGGGATTTTGGTGACGTTGCGCCGGATCGAACCGCTTCGGGGTGGCGCCTCGGTGCGAAAAACCCGCAATGTCTGTCAACTTTGTCAACTTCCGGCGGTCAGCGCGGCATCATGAGCCCATATGCAACCTGCCCCAAGGTCGAAGCCCCCCTCTCCCGCTTGCGGGAGAGGCGACTCGGCGCTTTCGCCGAGCGGGTGAGGGTGTCTCTTTTGTGTCGTAAAGCGGGTACACCCTCACCCGGGCCGCTGGCGCGGCTCTCGCCTCTCCCGCAGGCGGGAGAGGGGGTTAGGCCACGAAGCGCCAGCGGTCGCCATCGGCCACGATGTGCCCGGCCGTCGGGGTGGCGAAATGCGTGCCGATGATCAGCACCGGCGTGTCGGCGTGGCGGGTCACGAAATCATGCCGGGTGGCGGCTGCCGCCGGGCCATCGACATCGAAGCGCACCGCCCATTCGGGGTGCGCCACCTGGCAGGGGTGATGCATCATGTCGCCGGTGATGATCGCCGTCTGCCCTTCGCTTTCGATCACCACGCTGACATGGCCCGGCGTGTGGCCGGTGGTCGGCATCAGCCGCACTTCGGGCGACAGGCGATGGTCCATTTCCACCAGGTCGGCGAGGCCGGCGTCGAAGATCGGCTGCACGGAATCGCCCATGATCTCGGCCTGGTTGGCGTCGTCCGCCGCGCTCCAATGCGCATGTTCGATGCGGCCGATGAGGTAACGGGCATTGGGAAAGGTCGGCACCCAGGCGTCGCCCTGCTTCATGGTGTTCCAGCCGACATGATCAACATGCAGATGCGTGCAGACGACCGCATCGACGCTGTCCCGCGGCCAGCCGGCGGCGGCCATGCGGTCGAGAAACGGCGTGGACAATATCTGCTGGCGGATGAGATTGCGCGGCTTGTCATTGCCGATGCAGGTATCGACGACCAGCCGCAGCCCCGGCGCCTCGACCAGCAGCGCATGGATCGACAGGTGCAGCACGTCATCACGATCGACGAAATGCGGGTAGAGCCAATCCATGCGGCGCAGCGCCGCCGGCGTCGCATCGGGCAGCAGCGAATGGTCGGGGTGATATTTGACCGGAAAGTCCATTTCGGGAATGCGGGTCACCGTCACCGCCCCGACCTGCCAGCGCAGCACGCTCAGGCGACCCCGGGCCGGTGCGCCGTGACTTCGATCTCGATCTTCATCGCCGGATCGAGCAGGCCGGCGACGATCACCGTCGACGCCGGCGGATGCGCGCCGAACGCGGCACGCAGATGCGGCCAGCAGGGTTCGAAATCGGCGCGATCGGCGACATAATAGGTGACGCGCACGACATCGGCGAAGCTCGCTCCGGCGTCGGCCAGCGCTGCCGCGATGATGGCGAGGGCGTTGGCGCATTGGTCGGTGACGGCTTCGGGCATTGTTCCCGTCACGGGGTCGCGCCCGACAGTGCCGGCGACGAAGACGAAATCACCGCTGACCACGGCGCGGGCATAGCCGACGAGGGATTCCCACGGCGCGCCCGAAAGGATGCTGCGCCTCACAAAGACTCCGCGCCCGACAGGATGCTGCGCCTCACAAAGACTCCGCGCCCGAAAGGATGCTGCGCCTCACTTGAAGGGGCGCGACGGCGGCTTGGCCATTCCGCTGTTCATCACCAGCCCATCGGCCGACGGTTGCTCGCTGGCCAGCCGGTCCATGATGGCATCCGACAGATCGTCGGGCTCGGCAAAGTTCGCCGCCACGGTGGTGTTCTCGCCGCGCGACCGCCGGGTCAGCACGTCGAACCCGGTATCGAGCAATTCGGTGACATTATTGTCGCGCATCATGCGGTTCGGCCCACCGAGCACCACGGCGATCAACCGCTTGCCATCATGTGCGGCGGAGGCCGCCAGCGTGAAGCCGGCGGCATTGGTATAGCCGGTCTTGATGCCATCAACCCCCGGCAGGGTGCGCAGCAGATGGTTGTGGTTGCCGATCGCCTGACCTTCATAGTCATAGCTGACCGTCGAAAACATCGGATAGCGTTTGGGGAAATCGCGGATCAGTGCGCGGGACAGGATGGCGATATCGCGCGCCGTGGTGATGTGCCCGGGGTCGGGCAGGCCGTGCGGATTGCGGAAGGTCGTGCGCGACATGCCGAGCCGGCGGGCAGTGCGCGTCATCCGCGCGGCAAATTCGGTGTCGCTGCCCGAGATGAATTCGGCGAGCGCCACGGCGATGTCATTGGCCGATTTGGTGACGAGCACGCCCATCGCGTCACGCACGCTGATCGTGGCACCGGGCCGCAGCCCAAGCTTGGACGGCGGCTGCGCGGCGGCATGGCTGGAAATGCGGATCTGGTCGCTTTCGCGAATGTTGCCGGCCTTCAATTCCTCGAACGCCACATATAGCGTCATCACCTTGGTGATGGAGGCGGGATAGCGCTGGGCATCGGCCTGGCGGGCGTAGAGCACTTCGCCGGTATCGCTGTCGATCAGGATGGCGGCATATTTGGGCACGGCATAAAGGCTGGCGGCCGCAACCGGCGCTGCAACCGCGGGCAGCACCAACCCGGCAAGCAACAGCCGGAGGGTGATCTGGTTGGTGAAACGCCTCAATCGCAACGCGAATTCCCCGAACTACCCCTGATGAGACGATTCTATAACGAAACACCGCCGCTGCGAAGGGGGTGCGCGACTCGGACTGGCGCAAGCGGCGCTCAACCTGCCGCCACCATTGCGCTGGGGGCCGCGTCCTGCCAAAGCGCAAGGCAATCATGGCTTCCCTTCCCCATTCCGCCGGACCTGTTCGATGAGCCTGCCGGCGCAGCGCCGCACCTTTGCGATCATTTCGCACCCGGATGCCGGCAAAACGACCCTGACCGAAAAGCTGCTGCTGTTCGGCGGCGCCATTCACATGGCCGGCGAAGTGCGCGCCCGCGGCCAGAACCGCCGGGCGCGATCGGACTGGATGAAGATCGAACAGGCGCGCGGCATTTCGGTGACGTCGTCGGTGATGACGTTCGAACGCGGCGGCATGATGTTCAACCTGCTCGACACGCCGGGCCACGAGGACTTCAGCGAGGACACCTATCGCACGCTGACTGCGGTCGATTCCGCCGTCATGGTGATCGATGCGGCGCGCGGTATCGAAGCGCAGACGCGCAAGCTGTTCGAAGTCTGTAGGCTCCGCGACGTGCCGATCATCACCTTCATCAACAAGGTCGATCGCGAAGGCCGCGACCCGTTCGAACTTCTCGACGAAATCTCCGACATGCTGGCGCTCGATGTGGCACCGCTCAACTGGCCGGCGGGCATGGGCGGCGAGTTCAAGGGCCTGTACGACCTGCGCAGCCACAAGTTCCTGAAGCCGGATGGTACCGGCACCAACGCGGCTGGTGAGACCGTGCAGACCAGCGGCCTTGATGACCCGATGCTCGACACGCTGTGCGGGCCGATTGCGCAGCGGCTGCGCGACCAGGCCGAGCTGGCACTGGGCGGCTATGCCACGCTCGATGCCGATCTGTATCGCAAGGGCGCATTGACCCCGGTGCTGTTCGGTTCTGCGTTGAAGGATTTCGGTGTCGAGGCCTTGATCGACGCGCTGGCCGAGTTCGCGCCGAGCCCGCGGCCACAACCGGCGCTGCGCGATGGCGCATCCAGCCCCATCGACCCGACCGACCCACAGGTTTCGGGCTTTGTCTTCAAGGTGCAGGCCAATATGAACCCGCAGCACCGCGACCGCATCGCCTTCTTGCGCATCGCATCCGGCAAGTTCCGCCGCGGCATGAAATTGCGCCAAGTCGCCACCGGCAAGGCCATCGCCATCAATTCGCCGATCTTCTTCTTCGCGCAGGACCGCGAAATCGCCGACGAGGCCTTTCCCGGCGACATTATCGGCATCCCCAACCATGGCGTGCTGCGCGTCGGCGACTCCCTGGTGGAAAAGGACGACGTCACCTTCACCGGCATTCCCAATTTCGCGCCCGAAATCCTGCGCCGGGTGAAGCTGGGCGACCCGACCAAATCGAAGCAACTGCGCACCGCACTGACCGACATGGCCGAAGAAGGCGTGACGCAGTTGTTCAAGCCGGCGATCGGCAGCCAGTGGATCGTCGGCGTCGTCGGCCAGTTGCAGCTGGAAGTGCTGATCAGCCGGCTGGAGGCGGAATATCGCGTTGCCGCGTCGTTCGAACCCAGCCCATACGAAACGGCACGCTGGATCAGCGGCGAGCCGGCAGAGCTGAAACGCTTCATGGAGGACAACCGCCCGGCTATGGCAGAGGATCGCGACGGTGCTCCGGTGTTCATGGCGCGCGACAGTTGGGAACTGAGTTACGTCACCCAGCGCGAAACCGCGATCCGGTTCAGCGCCACAAGGGAGCGCGCATGAACGAGGCAGATGCCCTGCCATTGGCCACACCGGGTGTCTGGGCGCGGATCCGGCCGTACATCATTCCCGGCCTCGCCATCCTGTTCGGCTTCATCCTCGCCCTCATCATCTGGCTGGCGCTGACGGCGCCGCTCGGCCGCGCACTCGAACCCGCCAAGAAACCGTCGTTGGTGCTGACCGACAGCGGCGGCCGCGCCATCGCCCGGCGCGGGGACTATAAGGAACCGCCGGTCGAAATCGCCCGCCTGCCCAAATATGTGCCGGCCGCGCTGATCGCCATCGAGGACCGGCGTTTCTACAGCCATTGGGGCGTCGATCCGCGCGGCATCGCCCGCGCGCTGACCCGTAACGTCCAGGCCGGCGGCACCGTACAGGGCGGCTCGACGCTGACCCAGCAACTAGCCAAGACCAGTTTCCTGTCCGCCGACCGCAGCATCGCCCGCAAGCTGCAGGAGGTGATCATCGCCTTCTGGCTGGAGGCGCGCTTGTCCAAGGACGAGATCCTGTCGCGCTATCTGTCGAGCGTCTATTTCGGCGATGGCGCCTATGGCATTCGCGCCGCGGCGCGGGTGTATTTCGACACGACACCCGAACAGCTTTCGCTGGGCGAAGCGGCAATGCTGGCCGGGCTGGTGCAGGCACCGTCGCGACTGGCCCCCAGCCGGCACCTTGAAGCTGCCCGCGAACGGGGCCGCCTCGTGCTCGCCGCGATGGTCGACACCGGTGCGATTTCCGCCGCCGAGGCCGCCCTCGCCCGCCCGGCACGCTATACACCGGGCCGCAAATCCCTGCCCACCGGCAGCTATTTTGCCGATTGGGTGCTGCCCCAGGCGCGTGCCGCCCTGCCGGAAACCAGTTATGGCGATGTCGTCGTGCGCACCACGCTCGATCGCAATCTGCAGCGCGAGGCCGAACGCGCCGTGCGCGATGCCATCGCCAGCAACAAAAGCGCCGGCGTATCGCAGGCGGCGTTGGTCGCGATGCGCCGCGACGGCACTGTCGTCGCCATGGTCGGCGGCACCGATTATGACGAAACGCCGTTCAACCGCGCCGTCCAGGCCAAGCGCCAGCCGGGGTCGTCGTTCAAGCTGTTCGTCTATCTGGCAGCGCTCGATGCCGGCCTGCGCCCGGGCGACACGGTCGAGGACGCGCCCATCCAGATCGACGATTATGCACCCAAGAATGACGATGGCCGTTATCGCGGCCGCATCAGCCTTGCCACGGCCTTTGCCGCATCGTCCAACGTCGTCGCGGTGCGGCTGGCGCAGCAGACCGGCACCGCCGCCGTCATCGCACAGGCGCGCAAGCTGGGGGTGACAGCGCCGATCAGCGAGTATCCGGCGATGGCGCTGGGCACCTCGCCGATCACGCTGGTTGAAATGACGCAGGCCTATGCGGCGCTGGCGCGCGGCAGCCGGCCAGTATCGGCGACGGGCCTGGTCCGCGCACCCGAAACCGGCATTTTCGCAACGGTAAAGTCCGCCGCCAACGCCATCACACCCTGGCCAGCGCGCGCGCCGATGCTCGAATTGCTGCAATCGGCGGTGCGCAATGGCACCGGCAGCGCGGCGCGCCTGCCGATCCCGACCTATGGCAAGACCGGCACGACTCAGAACCACCGCGACGCACTATTCATCGGCTTTGCCGGTGACCTGGTTGTCGGCGTCTGGGTCGGCAATGACGATAATACTCCGATGAGCAACGCCGTTGTCGGCGGCAGCGTGCCGGCGCGGTTATGGAAACGCTTCATGACAGCGGCACTGCAACGCGATGGTGCGCTGGCGCGACCGGCAACACGCCGCAGCGATGCGCTGGGAGATCTGATCGGCGGAATCGCCGGGCCAGACGCCGGCGATGCTGCCGATGCTGTGACCGGCGTGATCCGCGATGCCGCCGATGGCGCCATCGATGCCGAAGCCGTCGCCGATGCGGTCAACCGGGTCAATGATGTGGTGACGGCACCGCCGGAACCGGAGCCGGAACCAGCGCCGCAATAACCCGCACCAGCCGGTCTTGCCTCGCCCGGCAATCCGAGTCATACTGCTCATAATCAAAAACAATCCGGTCGCACTTTGTTAAGCCTTTCGCCATCGGCACCCGCCGGTCGGCAAGGACAGGGGGACCGCGATGCCGGATCGTTTCCGCACGGTTGGCGAGGCCATCAGGCGCCTGGCATCCGGCGCCTTTGCCGAGACCGCCAGCATCGCCAGCTTGATCGAGGCGATCCATGATGCCGAAATCACCGACGTGCGGCCGCGACCGCAGGCCGTCCCCTGGAAAATCCGCGTCATCCGTCCCGACGACATGCTGGTGCTGGATTTTCGCGGCCCCGGCCTGGTGCGTCGCTTCGACCGGCTGGAACGCGCTGAGCCGGGCGCACCCGCCTGGCTGATCGCTGAGCACCAGTCGCAATCGCTGGCCGATGAAGCGATCTTGCAAACCGCCGACCAGGCCACCGAAGCCGGCGCCAAGGATCTGCGCGGCCATGAAGACGCCGGACCGCCGCCAGCCATCGACACTGGCGTTCCCGACACGCCGGTGCGCATCCGCGCGGCGGGACGTTC
Source organism: Polymorphobacter sp. (assembly GCA_049318305.1). Lineage (GTDB taxonomy): Bacteria > Pseudomonadota > Alphaproteobacteria > Sphingomonadales > Sphingomonadaceae > Sandarakinorhabdus. The sequence goes on along the minus strand of JBMOGO010000013.1, from coordinate 37,268 downwards.
GCGCCTCGCCTTCAAGATGCCCGATGCCATCGACCAGATCGACCTGACACTCGAAGCGCTGCTCACCGCCTGCCGGACTTGGGACCTGGCGCTCGATGGTGCCGCGGTCGCCGATCCGGTGTTCAACCTGGGCGACATCGGCGGCAGCCTGTTCGAAACCGTTGCGTCGGAATTCCGGGCGGTCACCCTATCGGCGCGCAGCCTGCTCGAAGGCACGCTCGACGACGACCAGTTCGCTGGCCTCGACATCGCGGCCGAACGTATCGCCGAACAATCGGTCGCTGCTATCGCTGCCGGGCGGGAACTGGCTCCGCGCAGCACCGAAACACTGGCGCTGCGCGAAATGGAGGCGCTGCTCGCCAATTCCGCGCCGGGCGGCAACCCCGCCGATGTGCGCAGCGCCGCCGAGCTGTACCTGCGCACCGCCAGCACCGCCGCCGCCGTCACCGGCTTGCAACGCCAGGGTCTCGAAATCGGTTCGATGCTCGATCTGTCCGAAGGCTTTTTCGGCGTCATCCTCAAACCCCGCCCGCCGGGCAAGGACCGCACCGCCATCGAAATGCCGTGGCGGTTGATCGCATCACCGCTGCCGGGTGCCGGCTTCGACCATGCCACGACGCCGGTCGTGCGCGGCGGCCGCACCGAATTGTGGCACACCCGGCTGGGGCCGAAAATCAAGCCAGTCGCGTTCGGCGAAGTCGGCGTCATCGGCCCGGCTGGCCCGGTTGCCGACCCACGCGCCGGGCGGCAGTTGCGTTACATCTGGTCGCCGGACTATGCCGAGACCGTCGACGAGTTGATCCCGTTCAGCCTGTCCGGCCTCGATCGCAAGATGATCGTCAAGCTGACCGCCGGCTATGACGAAAAACTCCCCTCGGGCGGGCGCTTCACGCCGCGCCCGGTCGATTCCAAGCGCCTGATCATGACGGCGCTGGGCGGCACGCTCGATGCCGACCGCCGCTGGAAGACCCGGCCAATCAACGTTGACCTGCTGGCCTGGACGCACCGCATGTCGCAGGGCCGCGACAGCTATGTCCGGGTCGAATACGCCGGCTTCCTGTTCCCGTTCGGCCATGCCGCCACGCTGGTGAAGCTGTCGGAACGCAAGTTCCAGTGGCGCGGCAACGGCCGCGACCGCGTCGCCATCCTGCGCCAACGCTTCTTCATCGTGGTGCGCGAGAAAATCCGCGTCTATCCCAATGGCGCACCGCAGCCGGACCTGGGCCGCACCATGCCGTTCGACGCGATCGAGGTCATGCTCGACACGACACCCGATCTCGACGCGCCGGGCGCGACGCTGACGACGAGCCTGCCGGAGAGTTTCTACAGCGTCGACCGGCCCAAGCGCATGGCATTCTGGCCGGCGCGCAAGAACAACCCGCTGGCGCTGTTCAACTTCCCGCTGGTCGGGACCGATGCCGCCGGCCGGCGCATCCCGTTCAGCATGCCGGCGATGTTCGTCTCCGAAGTCGTCAACCAGAGCGCCTTCATCCCGGCGATCCGCGACCATTACAACCAGAGCCAGCGCCGCACCGCGCCGACGCAGGGCGCCACCATGCGCTTTGCCGACGCGCAAGGCAGTGATGCGGCGGATGTCGACCTGCCGGCGCAGTCGCTGCTGTTCCGCAGCCATGATCCGGACGGCGCCATCGCCACAGTGCAGGCGACGACACTGCAACAGCAGCCGGTCATCGAATCCGCTCTAGTCAAGCTCGCCAGCGTCGAACGACTGACCGGCCAGGCGCTGACCCCCGAAGTGGTCTTCGATCCCGCGTACATCGCCAATGGCTTTGGCGGCGCCAACAAGTCCGAGCTGTTCCTGAAACTCTCCACACCGCCCGCGCTGGATTTCGGCAGCAGCGGTGCTGGCAGTGATACGGTTGGCGGCGTTGCGGCGCCCAGCATGATGCCATCGGCGCTGTCCCGCCGTCACGGCGTCATGTCGGGGGACAGCGCCGTGAATGATGGCCAGTTTCACCCCAAGGATTTCTTCGACGGCGCCAAGCTACTCGGCTTTTTCAAGCTCGGCGATATCTTGAAAACCGTCGACCTGGGAACGGAATCGCCCAAATTCACCTCTGTTGAACTGCCCGCTGACGGCGGCCTTGGCGAACGCATCGAAACGACGTTCCGGCTGTTCCAGACGCTGAACGAAAGCCCCGTCGATGCCCTGAAGCTCAACCAGGGCGGCCAGAGCAGCCTCGACCTGACCGCGACCTCGACGCTGTTCCGCGACGGCAGTCCGGCGCTGACCCGCATCGAAGGCACGATGGTGCACTTCAAGCTCAACCTGGTCGGCGTCATCATCATCCATTTCGACCGGCTGCGGTTCCTCAAGACCAGCGGCCGCAAGCCCGATGTCGATGTCGATCTCAACCCGCAGACCGGAGTTACCTTTGGCGGCCCGCTGGAATTCATCAACAAGCTGAAGGACTATATCCCGTCCAACGCCTTTTCCGACCCGCCCGACCTGCAGGTCACCCCGGCAGGTATCACCGCAGGCTATTCGCTCGGGCTGCCGGCCATCCAGTGCGGCATCCTCAGCCTGTCGAACATCACGCTGGGGGCGGCCTTCACCCTGCCCTTCAACGGCGATGCCCCCACCGCGCGCTTCAACTTTGCCGAGCGCCACAACACCTTCAACCTGACCGTCTCGCTGATCGGCGGCGGCGGCTTTCTCGCGGTTGTCGTCGGCACCGACGGGGTGCGCGAAATCGAGGCGGCGCTGGAATTCGGTGCCCAGATCGCCATCAACCTCGGGGTCGCGTCAGGCTCGGTCTATATCAAGGGCGGCTTCTACTTCCATTATTCGATCAGCCCCGAAGGCGTCGAGTTCGAAGGCTATATCGAGCTTGGCGGGCGGCTGTCGGTGCTCGGACTGATCACCGTCAGCCTGACCTTCCATCTGTCGCTGACCTATGAATCCAAGGCTTTGCCCGACAAGGCCGATGGTCGCCCGCACCGCCAGAACCGGCTGTTCGGCCAGGCGAAGCTGACCGTCGAAATCGAGATATTGTTCTTTTCGGCATCGGTCTCGGTCAAGGTCGAAAAGACCTTTGCCGGGTCCGAATCCGATCCATTGTTCCGCGATTTCATCACCGACCAGTCGGTGTGGAACGAATATTGCGACGCGTTCGCATGACGGGGGTCTGACACCATGGCCGACAACACCCAGCAGGTCGTCTGGACCGCCTGCCCCGCCGGGCTGACCGGCGACCGCAAATCCTGGCGCATCGACCTGCATGTTTCGCCGCGACTGGTGATGGGGTCACCGGGCGATGGCGTGCTCGGCGATTTCGGCGCCTGGCGCGACTGGCCGGCGACGCTGGCGGACGCCAGGTTCCAGCTGTTCGGCGCCGGTCCCGACCCGATCGAGGCGCGCCTTGCTGAAGGTGCCGGCCCCTGGCCGGCGCGCGACAGCGACGACCATTTCGTCCCCGATTCCGACGTCTGGAAACTGTTGTTCCCCACGGATACGCCGGTCATTTCGCATGTCTTTGACGATTTTCGCGGCCGCGACGTGCTGACCTATCCGATGGCGGCGCTCGCCGATGCCATTGAAACCACCTATGCCGGGCTGGCGCTGGCGGCCGGCGATGCCTTGCCGACGGTGCATGAATTCAAGCGGATCCCGCTGTTCGGCACGAAGCGCGAAATGCCGAACCTGGGCGCGCTGCTCGACATCCTGCGCCAGACCGAAAGCGACAAAATGCTGGCGGAAAATCCGGCGCTTATGCTGGCGCTGCTCGCTGCCTATCACAAGCCCCTCGCCAAGGTCTTGCCGGGCGCATTGAAAAAGCGACTGGTCGATGGCAAGCCCGATCCGCTCGACCCCAATGAGGACGTGAACTGGCAGACGGTCGAGCGGGTACCGATGCCGGGGGCGGATGAATTCCGCAAGAACCTCGATTTCCACCGCGTCGCCGCCGCCATCGGCCAGCATCCCGTCCTTCAAAGGCTGACCGGGCTGGTGGTGCCACTGCTGGTGCCGGTCGAAGCCGTGCCGCCGGGCAACTGGCAGATCGGCGTCGAAGTGCGCTGGAACCGACAAGGCACCGAGGCTCCCGGTGACACATTTTGCGAAACCCTGGTGCGGGTAACCGATCGCAATTTCATGGCGCGCGCCGCCGGCCCACAGCTTGTCGAAGGCTGGCTACGCAGCGACAAGGACTTTGCGCTGGTCCAGCTCGATGTCGATGGCGCCGGGCTGACGGTCAAGAACATGGCGACGCAATTGCCGCGCATGATCGAGGAACGCTTCGACGATGAAGCACCGCGCGATCCCGTCGTTCGCGCCGGCGCGCCGCGGCTGCGCACTGCCGGCATCCAGTTCGCCCAGACTCGGCGCGACATCGCCATCCGCGGATTGTTCGACACGGCCGGCAAGCACGACGACCGGATGAACAACGGCCAGCCGGTGGTGTTGTCGGCCGAGGACCTGGTAAAAGGCTGGCGCATCGACGTGCTCGACCGCACGCGCGAAGGCAATGGCACCGGCAATGGCTGGCAATCGCTGATGCGTTTCGAAGGGCGGTACGGCTTTGTCGCCGGTGGCCGGCAGGTCTTTACCAGCGACGAGGAAGCCATCGCCCGCCTCGCCGCTGCCGAGACGGCGGATGATGGGGCCAGCGCGGCGATAAAGAACGTCCTCAAGGCCAGCGAGGCGCTGTTCGGCTGGACCGGCTGGAGCCTTGCCGCACCGCCACCGGGGCGCACGATGCTGCCCGATTATGCCGAAACCGATGATGTGCCGATGAAGGAGGAGCCCGGCGACGCGCCCAATACGGTGCCGCCCGGCCTGCCACTCGCCACCGAATTCCGCGCCCAGCCGAAATCCTTGCCGGTGCTGCGCTTTGGCCATGTCTATCAGGTGCGGCTGCGCAGTGTCGATCTGGCCGGCGGCGGACCGCGCTTCACCCGCCGCGATATCGACTTGCCCGGCGTCGCCTCGGCGGGCGTGCAGTTCGGCCGTTATGAACCGCTCGAAACCCCGGTGCTGACCGTGATCGACGGCGACCCGGCGCCGGCGGAAGGCGAATCGATGCCGCGCGCCGCGCTGCGATCGATGCTGGCGCCAAATGCGTCAACCACGATCGTTCGCCGCAACGTTCATCCGGCGCGGGTCGGGCACCGCTTTGCCGAATTGCACGGCGTTATCGACACGCCCGAGGGTCTGCCGCGCGCCGATTTGTATGTCACGCTCGCCACGCGCGATGCGGCGTTCAAGGAAGATATCGCACTCACCCGGCCATGGCAGCCGCCGCCCGAGCCCGGCGAACCCGCGCCTATGCCGCTACCCGATGTCGAAACCGCGTTCACGCGGTCGCCTGAGCATGGCGCCACGCCCTATCCGCCCGATCCGATCGCCGGTGGCGCCGCCATCCGGGTCACCGGTCTGTCTGATCCGGTGTGGGACGACCTGCATTTCGTGCCCTTCTATGGCGACAAATGGGACCCGCAGGCGCCGCTCGACTGGTTGAAGGACGACAGTTTCGCCATCGTCGCGCGGGAAACCGGCGACCCCGGCTGGGACCCCGACCGGCGGCAGTTCCTGGTGCCGCTCGCCAAGGCCGAACGCGCGCGGTTGTTCATCAGCGCGGTGATGCCCGATGCCGCGGTCGAACTGATGAAGATGAAGGAGCTCGTCATCCGCGAGCACGGACCCGAAGGCTGGAAAAAGATCGAACGGCGGGTCAAGGCCGGCCAGCACTGGATGTTCACCCCGAACCGCATGGTAGAGCTGGTCCACGCGGTGCAAAAGCCGCTGGTGACACCGTCGGTCGAGACGATATCTGCCCAGCGGGTCAACGCAGCCGTCGCAGCACAGATCAGGTTCCGTACGCCGATCCACGCCAAATCGACGGCGCGCATCGATGTCGATGGTGACTGGATCGAAATCGACGACAGCGGCGCTTCAGGGCCGATCGTCCGCCGGGTCAGCGGCCATGCCTTCGACCACAAGCCGTTCCGGCTCGATCCAGGCCTCGCTTCGCTGGCCGGTGACCACGTCTTCGCAGACACCCGCGCCCGCCGCGTCAGCTATGTCGCGACAGCGACAACGCGCTTCCGCGAATATCTGCCCGATGCTGTGCGGACCGACCCGCCGCAGATCACCGTTGCGTCCGACCCCCAGGCGATCTGGATCCCCAGCGCCACGGCGCCGCCGCCGCCATCCATCCGCTACATCATCCCGACGTTCGGCTGGAGCCGCAGCGGCCAGGGCGAGGCTGCGCAGCAGTCCTGGCGGCGCGGCGGCGGCCTACGCGTCTATCTTGACCGGCCCTGGTTCGCCACCGGCACCAACGAGATGCTGGCGGTCTGCCTGCCGCGCGGCCCGGCCGACCCGCAGGAAACCGCCGACAAGAATTATGTGACGATGTGGGGGGCCGATCCGATCTGGCTGAACGGCAACATCGATACGGTGGCACCGGCGCCGGGCGATTTCCCGCTGCGTGTTCGCCAGGGGCAGACGCTGAAATACGCCATTGCGCCGGAGGGGGAAGCCTTTGGCCCGGTTGATCCGTCGCCCGATGGCGAGGCATTGCCGGGGTTCACCAACGGCCCCTATCGCCCGCGCGGTGCGCCGTCCTCGACACAGGTCGATATCGTGCCGCACGCGGTCGGATACGATGCGACCCGCAAGCTTTGGTACGCCGATATCGTCGTCAACCCGCACGACAGTTACATGCCGTTCATCCGGCTGGCGCTGGCCCGGTTCCAGCCGGCATCGGCAGCCGGATTGCATCTATCGGCCGCGGTGCCGGCGGATTTCGCGCAGCTGACCAACGACCGGCTGGTCGTCACCACGGCCGGGTCCAACGCCGGCCAGCGCATCATCGCCGTGCACGGCGTCGGCCCGACGGAATCGCGCGGCCTGCCCGATGCCACGAATTTCCGTGTCGAATTGCAGCGCCTCGCCCCCGGCGCGGACCCTGACCTGGGCTGGATCAAGACCGACGAAGGTGTGCCGCAGTTTCCGGTCGGCGGCGGCATCGGTGGCGGCATCGGTGGCGGTATCGGCGGCGGTGTGCGGGCGCGCCGTATGGCACCGCTGCAGCGGCTGCAACGCCTGCGCAGCCTCGATGCCGGTGGCCGCGCGCGTCTTGTCGAAGCCGAAAGCCTGGTGGCCAGCGGCCGCTTTGCGGAGCTGTTCGCCAACCCCGGGCTACTGGAGATGATCAGGCCGCCACTCTTGTTCGAAACCAGCATCTTCCTGCCGCTGCGCGCCGAGGGCGAACGGCTGCGGCTGCTGATCACCGAATATGAAACCTATGACACCAGCCCCAACCCGCGCGCGCCGGGACCCAATATCGACCGCATTGTTTTTGCCGAGGCGATCGAATTTTAAGGGCCTCCGGCGGGCAGGGCCGGCCGCCCTACCCGCCGGAGGCTCAGGGTCATCCGCAACGAGACGGAGCCCGCCAGCAGGGCGTTCACCCCTCCGCAGCGATGCTCCGGATCGCCTTTTCGAACGACTCCACTGGTTGCCCACCGGTGATAAGATACTTGCCGTCGAAGACGATTGCCGGCACCGCCGACACCCCCTGTTCGCGCCAGAAGCGTTCATCTTTCCGCACGTCATCGCCATGAGCGCCGCTGGCCAGCATCTCGCGCGCCGCGGCGCCATCCAGCCCAACCGCCACCGCCGCGGCGACCAGCACCTCTGGGTCGCCAAGATTGCGGCCCTCGCTGAAATGCGCCGTGAACAGCGCCATTTTCAGCGCCGGCTGCTTGCCCTCCAGCGCCGCCCAATGCAGCAGCCGGTGGCAATCGAAGGTATTCCAGATCCGACTGTCCGGCCCGGTACGCATCGCAAAACCAAAGGCTTCGGCGCTGCTGCGGATCAGGTCGCGCGTGCCCTTCGATCGCTCGGGGTCGGCGCCATATTTCTGCGCGATATGCTCGGCGACATTCTGGCCCTCGCGCGGCATGTCGGGGTTCAGTTCGAACGGCTGGAACCGGATCTCGGCCGTGACCACATCGGCGGCATTAGCCAGCGCCTGCTCGAGGGATTTCAGCCCGATGACGCACCACGGGCACACCACGTCCGACACAAAATCAATCCGCATGGTCTTCATTGTCGCGCCTCCACAAAGGCACTTTAGACCGCGTCGTTGGCTCCGACAAATCGCGCCGAATAGCGGCTGGTGATGCGATCGACCGGCATGATAACGAAGACATCGACGGTGTTGAACTGGTGATCGACAAAACCGCCGTCGCCGACCATCGCGCCGACACGCAGATAGCCCTTGATCAGCGGCGGCAGCGCGCGTGATGCAGCGCGAGTGTCGATGGAGGCCGCAGGCAGCCGGTCCATCGGCACATGGTTGCTGTCATGCGCCCGCGCCAGCAATTCCGGCGGCGCCATGTGATGATGATACAGGTATGAAAGTTCGGCCGTGTGCAGCACCGGGTCGGCGCCGTGCAGCGAGGCACAGCCGAACATATGGCCGATGTTGTGGGTCTGCAGGTACGATGCGATACCGCGCCACAGCAGCGAGATGGTGGCGTTGTTGCGCCACGCTGGCGCCACACAACTGCGCCCGAGTTCGAGCAACTGGCCGCCGCCCGATTGGGCGATCAGCCGCGACAGGTCATATTCCGCCGCCGAATAGAAACCGCGGTGTGCCTGCGCCACTTGCTGGCGCAGCAGGCGATAGGTGCCGACGACATGCGGCCGACCGTCCAGGCCATGATCGACCACCAGCAGATGGTCGCAGACCGCGTCATAATCATCGATGTCGCGCCGTACCCGCGCCATCGCCGGCGTCGGCGTAGCGCCCATTTCGTCATAGAAAATCTGGTAGCGCAGCGCCTGGGCTGCTGCGATTTCGGCCTCCGACACCGCCAGCCGCACATCGAGCTGTCCGACCCGGTGGATGAACGGCGCGGCGGCAAGCAGTTGCGGCGCGATCGCGGTCGGCAGGCTGAGAGCATGACCCATGGTGTTTGGCTCCGTGGCAACGCCCCCTGCGGCGTTATGCAACGCGTTATAACCAAGATTTGTTACAAAGAAGGTGCCGGAAGATTTCAGTCCGGCGACAGCGTCCGCGCCGGGGGCAGCGCATCATCGACCAGCCCGGCGCGCATCATATACACGAAAATCGCCACGCCCGGGAGCGCCAGCAGCGTCGTCAGCAGATAGAAATCAATATAGCCGAGCGCCTCGATCAGCGAACCCGCCGTCGACGCGCTGAACGCCCGGCCAACCACCGATGCCGCCGCAGACACCAGGGCGAACTGCGTCGCGGTAAAACGATGGTCGCACAGCGCCGCAAAATAGGCCCCGACCGCCACGCCGCCAAAGCCGCTGCTGAAATTTTCAAAACCGATTGCCAGCGCCATGCCCAGGTTGGAATGACCCGCCGTCGCCAGCACGGCAAAGCCCAGGTTCGACACGCCCATCAACACCAGGCTGGCTAGCACCGACCATTTCATGCCGATCGCCTTGTACAGGAGCCCGCCGACAAAGATGCCGACCAGCAGCGCGACAAAGCCGACGCCGACATCATAACCGGCGATTTCGTCCTTGCTGAACCCCAGGTCGGCGAACAACAGCCGCAGCGACAGGTTCGCCACCGTATCGCCGATCTTGTGGAGGAGCACAAACAGCAGCGTCAGCGCCGCCCCCTGCCGCCGCAGGAAGTCCGCCAGCGGTGCTACCACAGCGTCCTGCACAGCCGCCCAGCCGCGCTTGGCCGCGCCGGCCAGCGCCGGGCGATCCGGCTCCCCCAGCAAAAGGCCCGCCGCCAGCGCCGGCAACACGAACAATGTCGCCGTCACATAGGCCGCCGACCAGCCGACCCGGCTAGCGAGCACCAGCACCGTCGATGCCGCCAGCGCATTGCCGATCCGCCAGCCATATTGCGTCATTCCCGATCCGGTGCCGAGCTGTTCTGGTGTCAAATTCTCGATGCGATAGGCATCGATGACGATATCGAAACTCGCGCCGGCAAAACCCACCGCAATCGCCGCCGCGACCACCATGCCAAGGTTCGTCACCGGATCGGCGAGCCCCAGCCAGGTGACCGCCGCCACCACCATCAGCGCCGTCACCAACAGCCAGGCCCTGCGATGACCGATCAGGTTCGCCAGCATCGGCAACCGCACCCGGTCGATCGCCGGCGCCCATAACAGCTTGAAATTGTACATCAGCAGCGCCAGTGCAAACGCGGTCACGGTCTTTTTCTCGATACCGCTTTCGGCCAGCCGAGTGGTCAGCGTGGCCGCCACCATGGCGATGGGAAACCCTGACGCCATGCCGAGCAGCAACGCCCCCACCGGCCCGCGTTCGAAATAGGGCTGGATGAGCGCGGGCAGGTGGCGGGTCCAGCCGGCCGGAACAGGTTCGGTCATCCCGACACCATAGCGCCGGCGCGCCGCGTGTCACCTGCCCCACACCGGAGCTTTTGCAAAGTGACGTGCCCATTTCCGTCCGGGCACAACATGCGCTACACTGCCGCCATGGACATCCACGTCCCCTTCCGCCGCCCCACCCCCGGCCAGCAGGCGCTTGCCGAGGCCATTCCGGCGGCGTCCCGAGCGACGGCCCCGGCGGTCACTTCGACCCTGCCCGCCAGTGTCTATACCTGCCCCGAGCACTTCGCCCGCGAACAGGATCGCCTGTTCCACGCCCACCCGGTGATCCTCGGCCCGTCGGCGCTGCTGCCCGGCCCTAACACCAGCATCACCCATGATGATTTCGGCGTGCCGCTGCTGATCACCCGCGACGGCACGGGCGCGGTACGCGTCTTCATGAACGTCTGCCGTCACCGCGGCACCAGGCTGGTGGAGGATTGCGCCGTTGCCCATGGCCCGGCCTTGGTCTGCCCCTATCACGCCTGGACCTATGCGCTCGATGGCCGCTTGAAGGGCCTGCCCCGCGCCGACATCTTCCCCGGTCTCGACAAGGCGGAGCGCGGCCTTGTCGAAATGCCCAGCGTCGAAGCCGGCGGGCTGATCTGGGCCGGCCTCGACCGCAGCCGAAGCTATGATTTCAGCCTGGCCGCCGGGCCGCTGGCCGCCGACTTCGATGCGCTCGATTTCGGCGGGCAGTATCTCTATGCCCGCGCTCGCCACGACGTTGCGTCCAACTGGAAGCTGATCATGGACGCCTTTCTGGAAAGCTACCACATCACCCGACTGCACGCCGCGACCATCGCACCGTTTTTCCAGGATGGCGTTTCCACTGGCGACATGATCGGCCCTCACGCCCGCTCCGCCGTCGGGCGCCTCGCGGCACTGGAAGGCGCCGATTTTTCGGACATGACCGACCTGCGCCGTACCGTGACCTTTGCCTATCAACTGGTGCCGGGCTGCATCATCGTCGCCTCGCCCGATTACATCAACATCATGACGCTGATGCCGCAAACGGTGAACCGCACGATCGTCGAAGATTTCATGCTGATCCCGGCAAAGCCCGACACCCCCAAGGCCGAGGCGCACTGGGCGAAAAGCTGGAAACTGCTCGACCAGGGCGTGTTCGCCGCAGAAGATTTTCGCGCTGCGGCGCTTGGCCAGCAGGGGCTGGAATCGGGCGCTGTCGATCACATCCTGCTTGGCGGGCTGGAGCAGGGGCTGAAACGCTTTCACGATACGGTGGCTCGGCTGATCGCCTGACCCTTCGCCTCGTCGCAAATTGCTGCGCTGCATCAAGATTTCACATGCATTTCGTCGCAGTCGTGCGAAACGCTGCGCCTGCTCGCGCGTTGCAGCAGTTCCACACCGTCAGGAGTCCGCCGCTTGCGCGTTCAGGTCCAGTCTCGTCTTGTCTATAACTTCACGCAACCGACTGAAACCATTGCCGTTGTCCTGGCGGCGCACGCCCCCGGCCAGACCATTGAAAGCGAAACGCTGACGCTTTCCGATGGCATTCGCCTCGCCGAATCGGTCGATCCAGTTTCGGGCGCGCGGCTGTTGCGCGGGCCGCTCAATGGCACCGTCACCATCGGCTATTCCGCCATCGTCCGGCTGGCGCCGCGGCTGGAGCTGCCGGCGCGCGTGCAGGTTGCGCCCTGGTCGCAATTGCCGGTCGAAGTGCTGCCCTATCTGCTGCCCAGCCGCTATTGTCCTGTCGATCAGTTCCTGCGCTTTGCCCAGCGCGAATTCGGCCATATTGCTCCCGGCGGCGCGCGGGCGCTGGCGATCCTCGAGTGGCTGCACGTCAATGTCGATTACGTCCATGGCGTGTCAACCGGCACGACAGGCGCTGCGGGAACTTTCATCGATCGCGCCGGTGTCTGCCGCGACTTCACGCATTTGGGGCTGACGTTGTGTCGCGCCGCCGGCATTCCGGCACGCGCCGTCGCCGCCTATGCGCTGGCACTCGACCCGCCGGATTTCCATGCCGTCTTCGAAGTCTTCCTCGATGGCGGCTGGTGGCTGGTCGATCCGACCCGGCTTGCACCCATCGCCGGCATGGTGCGCATCGCCCATGGCCGCGATGCCGCCGATATCGCCTTTCTCACCACCTCGGGCCCGGCCGAGCAGATCGGTCACAGCGTCAGCGTTTGCGAAATCCCGGGCGAACTGGTCAGCTTTTCGTCCGGCGGTGCCGGCGCAGGCCTTGATAAAGCGTCCCACAATCCTAACACAGTAGAGGAAGCGGCGTAGCTCTGCTACAAATGCTGCCGACGCGCAGTGGAAGGACCAGAATGGCGACGACCCCGACCAACGAAACGGTGATCAAGCTCGATGCGCCGGTGGCTGTCAGCGCCATCGCACCATCGGCCGCCGCCGGGCTGGTGCCGCTGAAGGCCGATACCGTCACAAAATTGCAGGCGCAGGTCGATGAATTCGTCGACAAGCTGGTCGCCGAAGACGCCGCCAGCCCGGAATTCGGCAAGCGCGTCGACCAGTTGATCAACCTGGGTGCCCCGCAGATCGCCGAAGCCGCCGGTCAGTCGAACCGTTTCCTCGATCGCCCGACGCGCGCCATCGACAAGGATACCGGCATCGGCGCCGACTTGACCGCGCTGCGCTCGACCATCGAGGACCTCGACCCCAGCGGCCGCGGCAAGCTGACCGGCCGCAAGAAACTGTTCGGCCTTATCCCCTTTGGCGGCGACAAGCTGCGCGGCTATTTCAACAGCTACAAATCCTCGCAGACCAACATCTCGGCGATCCTGGAGCGGTTGAAGGACGGCAAGGACTATCTGCTCAAGGACAATATCGCCATCGACCAGGAACGGCAGAAGCTGTGGGAATCGATGGGCAAGCTGGAACAGATGGTCCAGGCCTCGAAAATGTTCGATGAAAAGCTCGAGGCAAAGGCGCTCGAGCTCGAATATGTCGATCCGGCCAAGGCCAAGGCGATCCGCGAATCAGCGCTGTTCTATGTCCGCCAGCGCACCACCGACCTGCTCACCCAACTGGCGGTCAGTGTGCAGGGCTATCTGGCGCTCGACCTGGTCAAGAAGAACAATGTCGAACTGATGAAGGGTGTCGACCGCGCCGCCACCACCACCGTTGCCGCGCTACGCACCGCCATCACCGTAGCCGAGGCGATGACCGGGCAGAAGCTGGTGCTCGAACAGGTGCAAGCACTCAACACGACGACCGCAGGCATCATCGACCGCACCGGCGAACTGCTGAAAACCCAGTCGATCGCCATCCATGAAGGCGCCGCCAGCAGCACCATCCCGGTCGAGGTGCTGCAACGCGCTTTCCAGAACATCTACCAGACGATGGATGCCATCGACACCTTCAAGGTCAAGGCGCTTGAATCGATGAAGACCACGGTCGATACGCTGTCGGTCGAAGTCGACAAGAGCCGCGCCTATGTGGCGCGCGCGCAGGGCCAAGCCGAAGGCGCGCTGACCAACCGCGGCCAGCAGGCGGCAATCGAGGTCGTCTCCTGATGGCCGATCCGGGCGATGTTCTCTACCGCAACGAAGAACGGTTGAAGCGGCTGGCGGTCGGCGAAGCGGCGCAAAAGGCCCGCGCCCGCCGCCGTCAGCGCACCGTTGAAAAAACCGGCAAGCGCGTTGTGCGCGCCGCCACCGTGGCGGGGTCGATCGTCATCGGCCTCATCCTGTGGGGGCTGATTTTCGGCGCCATCGGCACAACCGTCCTGGTTCTCGCCGTGATGCTGGGCATGATGGCGACCATTGCCGCCGCCGTATGGACTCCATCCGAACCGGAACCCACGGCGCTTGGCGATGCGCCGCCCGCTGCGCTGCCCGCCGCCACCGATGCCTGGCTCGACCGGCGCCGGCGCGAATTGCCGCGCCTGGCGGCGCCGCAGGTCGATGCAATTTCGGCAATGCTCGGCACGCTGGAAAGCCAGTTGGCGACCGTGCCGCCGGGTGATCCGGTGGCGATGGACCTGTCCCGCCTGCTCGGCCGGCATCTGCCAGAACTGGTAGAGCGTTACACCCGCGTGCCCGCCGAACAGCGCGCCCGCACTATCGACGGCGACGGTCGCACCATCGAAACCACGCTGGTCGATGGCCTGAAGGTGGTGGAGGCCGAACTGGCGCGTGCGTCGGATGCACTCGCCGCTGCCGACCGAGATGCTCTGCTGGTGCAGGGCAAATTCCTCGAAAACCGCTACAATCCGGATTCGATGCCACCCGCCTGAGAAAGTCCTTTCCAAACGCTTGCTCACGCATAAACTCGCAAGTGGAGGCAAAGCGCATGGTCCGGCGGCCGGCAATCGGCATCATTATGGCACTTTGGACGGGAGCTGCCACTGCGCAGGACGTTGCTTCTGCCCCGCCGGCGCGCGTGATGATCTGGTCGCCCGCACCGACAGTGCTGCCGCCCCAACTCAGTGTCCAGTTCGGCCATGACGCCGCGGTCGATGCCGCCGCCTGGTTGGGCGGCGATCAATTGCTGGTCACCGCCGAAGCCAGAGGCATGATGGTCATCCTGTGGGATGCGCTGACCGGGGAGGTGATCCGCCGCATGCCGATGCCGCTGCTCGGCCGCGATGGCCTGGTCAATGGCGCGAAGGTCGAAGCGATGACCGCGCGCGATTTCGGCGGCGAGATGACCGCGACAATCAGCCTTCTCGCCTATAGCCTGCCCGACCGCACCGGCGCGGTCCAGGGCGAGCGCTATCAACTGACTGTCGATCTTGAAACGGGCCGCTTTGCGCCAGTGCCGCCGCCGCAAATCCTTCCAAGGGAGACCGTGGAAAAGGCTTTGGCTTTCGTCGCGCCGCTGCCGGTGGAAAGCGATTTCGATGGCCTGCCGGTACGGCTGGACCGCGACGGCGGCGCGATTTTGGTCACTCGGGTCGGACCTCCTGCTACCGGCTCAGCCGGTGATCCGGCGCCACCCCCCGCGACCACGGTCACCAGGCTGAGCGGCGTAGCCAAGGGTTATTTCTCTGCTGCGGCAATGTCCCCCGACAGCTTTCGCCTGGTGCGGAACGGCCACAACAACGAGGGAATTGTCGAAGTCAGCGTCTGGGACAGTCGCAACACCGGCGCCGCGCCAGTTCTGAAGTCGAGTCCCAATGAGCGGGTCGGCTGGATCGGGACCGATCGCTTTTTCGCCGCAACGCACTTTCCGTACAAGCCGGCCGTCGTCGCCGATGCCGCCACCGGCCGCAGCTTGGGCACGGTACCGGCGCGGTGCCTGATGGAGCCGGTGGGTGATGACGGGCCGTTCGTGGCGGCGGGGCCGGGCAGTTGCGGTGCGCCGCCATCGCGGGAAGATGGCATCTGGTTTTTCGAACGCGACGATCCCGCCGGCACCGGCTTTACCCTCGCCCGCCACTGGCAGAAGCGCCGCCTGCCCGCCGCCGCTGCGCGCGAGATCATCACGGCGCTGACCGTCGGTCCTTCCGAACAGAAGCGTGTTGGCCAATGGGAAGTATATGCCGCCACCCGGCCGCGGCGCGCGGTAAACGGGGTCTATCCGACCAACTGGCTGCACGTCGGCAGCGACCCTGCACAACCGGCTGAGTTTCTGTATTTCTTCAAGGCCGCCGACCAGCGCGGCTTGAACCGAGACCAGATGGAGGCGCGGCGGCTGGCGGTGTCACGCCGCGGCGGTGTCGGGCTGTGGGCGTTCAGCGGCGATGTCCGGCTGGTCAACGATCGCGGCCCCGAAACCGGCGTTTCGCTGGAAACCATGATCGATCACACCAGCCTGCTCGACAGCGACGATACCAGCGTGGCGGTCGGCGCTGAGCTGGACAAGGCCCTGCAACGCTTCGACGCCCGCACCGGCGCACGGCTGGCCTCGCTGCCGGTGTCGGGGGTGCTCAGCGGTGGCTATCTCGATCCGCTGCCCCTGCTGTGGGCGGCATCGAATGACGGCTCGCTGCGCTTTTGGGACACGCGGGAACCGGCAGCGCGCACTGGCCAGCCCGCGAACTGGAGCACGGACGCGCTGGCGCCGCTGCTGCAATATTACAGCTTTCCGGGTAATCGCTTCTTCGCGGCACTTCCGGATGGCCGCTACGATACCAACCTTGGTCCCGACACTGATGCCATCCGCTGGGTGATGCCGCATCGGCCCACCGAAACATTGCCGGCCCAGACCTTCATGCGCAGCCGCTATGAACCCGACCTGGTGCGTCGCCTGATGGCGTGTGTCGCCGCCAGGGATTGCGCCAGCGTGTTTCCGCCGCTCGCTGATGTCCGTTCGCTGAACCGCGCCGTGCCCAACTCACGCATCACCGGCGTCACGCCGGTGCCGGGCGCCAATGCCATCACCGTGACGGTTGCAACGGCAGAGGGCATAGACAGGGTCGATGGCCCCATCGGCAGCGCTGCGTTCCAGACTTCGGGTGCGCATGACCTGCGGCTGTTCGTCGATGGCCGATTGGTCCGGCAATTCCCCGATGTGCTGATCACGCGCGCTATCGCTGCTGATGACAGCGCCTGGCGCGCCGCAACCAAAGTATGTGACACGTGCGATCTCCTCTCGAAATCGCACAGTTTCACTGTGCCGATTGCTGGCGACGCCCGCCGGCTAAACCTGTCCGCCTATGCCTTCAACACCGATCGCATCAGGGGTGAGACCGGGACGTACCAATACCAGCCCCCGTCTTCCGGCACGGCAGTGCGCCCGCGCCGCACGGTGGTCATCGCCATCGGCGTCGATGCAACGGTGTTACCCGATTTGCAGCTCAACTTTGCCGTCAACGATGCGCGCGCCATGGTCGACGCCCTGAAGCTGTTGCCTGGCCGCGACGTCACCATCCCGATCCTGCTGACCAGCACCGCCGCCAACCCCGATGGTGCCAGCAAGGCCAGCATCAGCGCGGTGCTGCGCCATCTGAACGGCTTTGCCACGCCAGAAGACGTCGCACGTGTCCGCAGACTGGGGCTCGATCCCGCCACGCTGACGCCGTTGACGCCGGACGATGTCGCCATCCTGACGTTTTCCGGCCATGGCACCACCATCGCCGGCGAATTCTACATGGTGCCAGCCGATGCGCAGCGTCGGCCCGATGGCAATATCGACCCGGCCAGCCTGATGTCCTCCACCGAACTGACGCAATGGGCGCGCCGGGTCGATGTCGGCGACATGGTGATGGTCATCGATGCCTGCCACAGCGCCGCCAGCTTTGCTTCCGGCGGTTTCAAGCCCGGGCCGATGGGCGACCCCGGCCTTGGCCAGCTCGCCTATGACAAGGGCATCCGCATCCTCGCGGCAGCGCAATCCGACGACGTCGCGCTGGAAGATGGCAAGCTTGGCCATGGCTTGCTGACCTATGCGCTGGTCAATGACGGGCTGGGCCCCGGCCTGCCCGCCGACCTCGATGGCGATGGCAAGGTGCTGGTGGCGGAATGGCTGCGCTACGGCGTCCAGCGGCTGCCGGCGATCGCCGCGGCGATCAAGGCCGGCACGCTCAGCCTGCGGACCAGCGCACGGATGATCGGCAACATCAATGCGCCGCGGCCGGCCGCCACAACGCGCATTCAGCAACCGGCGCTGTTCGATTTCACCCAGGATACCCGGGGCATCGTCCTGCGATCGACCACAACACCGCGCCCGTGATCCGCGCCGCCGGTACAGGGCAATTTTCTCGAAATCCGCTATGGCGGTGGCGCTGAAATGAGTTAAGCTTTTTGGCGTTCCGATGCAGGAGGGGCGGTGTCGTTGCAGCGGTTGCTATACGTCTGGTTCGCGCTTCTGGCCCTGACCGCCCCGGTCCGCGCCGCCGATATCGTCCCGCGGCCGGTCTTTCAGAACGGGCACGCCGCCCCGCCCGACACCTTTGCCTTCAGCCACGACGGCAAGACGCTGGCCAGCCTGGTGCAAGGTGCGGACAATCTCATTCTCTGGGATATTCGGACGGGCCATCTGGTCGCAAGATATGACTTTTCCCCGGCGGACAATTCTGTCCCCGGGCCAGACGGTCCGCGCAAGGCCGTCACCGGGCTGTACCGCGCCATCGAATTTTCGGCCGACGACAAATTCGTCACAGTTACGGCACTGGTGGTTATCACCAGTGAAAACAATCGCGTCCTGTCGCGCGACCTTTTCATCGATCTGGCCAGCGGGATCCCGCGCTGGTCCGACGATACCCGCCCGACCGACCTCACGGTCGATCATATTGACCGTGATGTGTCAGCGAAAATCCAATCGGCGCGCGCTATGGCGGTTATTCGTAATCCGAACGGCAAAGGCTGCGTAGCGGTTGTGACCAAGCCAATGCTCTATCCCGATTGCACCGTTCTTCAGGAGCCAGGACCGAATGGCATCGCGATGGAGGGCGACAGTTACCCGCTCACTCAGGATTTCAAGCTTTGGCCCTTTGATGTTGCGGTATCCCCGCCGGGCTTGCGTATCGCTATCCAGCGTCAATCTGGAAATTATAATGCCAAGACCGGGATAAGTAGCCTGACTGTTGGTGTTTTCGACGTCCGGAGCGGTCGCCTCCGCGAATTGCCGGACCTCCTGTCCCATGAAGCCGGTTTGACCTGGACCTCGAACAACCTGCTCGCGGTGTTGCCCAAACGATGGGACTACCCGTCCGCGATCGGTGAACAGAGCGAAGACAAGGGTATCGTGCTGCCGCCGCTGCTGCTGATCGACCCGGACACCTTGCACATCGTCAGCAAAATCTTGTCGCGCTGTCGCAACATGCTCGCCGGCGACGCCCTGATCGGGTTCGGCGGGCCCGATTGCTCGCAGCCGGCCGCCGGCACGATGTGGCGCAACGCGCTCGACGGCCGTGGCTGGGTGCCGATGGCGTTTCGCCTACCCGACGACGAAGTGCTCGTCGACATGACAATGCTGCGCGGCGGCACGACCCTGCTGATCACCTCGACACGGGCAGACAGCAATCTGAGTGGCAGCTGGGTGGGACGGACCGATATCCGCCGGGTTGTCGATGCGCGCACCGGCGCTATCGTGCCCCGCAACGATGCGATGTTCGACGCCAATGGCAATGTCCGGGACGCATGGCGGCCGGCCCCGCCACCGTCACCGCCACGCCTGGGCCGCATCATTGCCGCGGGCGCGTTGCCGCAACTGGGGGCCGGCTGGGGCCAGACACCGGATTACACGCTGCATTTCTGGCGCAGCACCGATTTTGCCCCGCTGCTCGATTTCTATCTGATGCGGGACAATGGCTATCTCGTCACCAGTCCTTACGGCACCTATGACACCAATCTCGGCCCCGATACGCCGTTGTTTCGCTGGGCGATGGCCGATGATCCGCGGCGATCGCTGGCACCACAGACGTTCATGCGCGATTATTTCGAGCCCGGCTTGATGGTACGCCGGCTGCTCTGCACGGTGCCCGACAATTGCGCCGCCGTGTTTCGTCCTTTGCCGCCGATCGCCAGTCTCAATCGCACCCTGCCGGAAACTGTGATCAACGATGTGACCGCGGGCGCCGCGCCGGACACGGCCAATATCACGATCACTGTCCGCGAAAGCGAAAACAGCCAAGCCGTGAATGGCAAGACTCTGTCCGGCGCGCATGACCTGCGTGTGTTCCGCAACGGCCAGTTGGTCGCGCAGTTTCCGCAACCGCCGCTCGACACGGCCGTGCCGACCGATCTGGCCGGATGGGCCTCGGCGACCCGATTGTTCGAAACCGGGCAGGGCAGCAAGACGATCACGGTGCCGGTGCGGCTGAAACACGGCGAAAATTACGCCGAATTTACTGCCTATGCCTTCAACAATGAACGGGTGAAGGGTGAAACAACTGGATTCAGCCATGCCGGCGACAGCCCGGCGGTAACCCCGAACTTGCCAGTGCGGCGGCCCCGGGCGGTCGTGCTGACATTCGGCGTCGATACCAACGGCAACACCAGCTGGGAGCGGTGGCAGCTGAACTATGCCGCCAACGATGCCCGCAGCATGGCCAAGGCCTTGTCGATCATACCGGGATACAGCGTCGAGACGCTCGCCCTGACCAGCAGCGGCACGGCCGACAATCGCGCCACAAAGGCCATCATGCGCGCCGTTCTGCTCACCCTGAGTGGCAACGCCGGCCCGGCGGAACAGGCCATCCTGCGCAACGCCGGCATCCCGGCTACCAGCATGACACCGCTGCGTCCCGACGACATGCTGCTGATCAGCTGGTCCGGCCATGGCGTGACGCTCGACAACCAATTCTATCTGGTCCCCGCCGATACCCTCGCCGATGACAAGGGCGCACCGCGACCCGACACGATGATCTCCGCCGCAGATCTGTCGCGCTGGCTCGGTGCTGTCGATGCCGGCGACATGGCGCTGATTATCGATGCCTGCCACAGTGCCGCCAGTGTCGATGATGGTCGCTTCAAGCCCGGACCGATGGGCGATGCCAGCCTTGGCCAGCTGGCGTTCGACAAGGGTATCCGCATCCTTGCCGCGACCCAGGCCGACAATGTCGCGCTGGAAGATGGCGCCATCGGCCATGGCCTGTTGACCTATGCGCTGGTGCGTGACGGGTTGGCACGCAAGAGCGACGGCATGCTCAACGCCGATGTCAACAGCAATGGCACGGTAACGCTCAACGAATGGCTGGCCTATCCGGTCGATCGCCTGCCGGTGCTCGCCGCCGAAATCAAGGCCGGGACGCTAAAGTTGCAGGCCAGCGCCCGCATGATCGGCAACATCAACGCGCCGGCCCGCGCGGCCCAGAAGGCAAAAATCCAGCAACCGGCGCTGTTCAATTTTACCGATCCTGACAGCCCGATCATCGTGCGATCAAAAGCGGCACCAAGCCCTGATTCGAGTCCCTGATCGGCGCCACCAATAGCGGGCAAGGCCCTGAATAACCGCTGCAACCCGGCTGCGCTGCCGCCGCCTTACCAGGCGCGACAATAGGCTTTCGAAACGTCACTGAAATGCTACACTCCCGCTTTGGGGGTATCTGTCATGAAACTCAGGTTGGCTGCGATCGGACTTTTCGTCGGCGTCGCGGCCGGTGCACAACAACCGATTCTGCCCAAGATCGTTCTGCAGAACAACGACCTGATCGAGGTCGCAGCCTGGACGCCGGATAACCGCTTCATCGTCACGGCCTCCGCCGCGACGCACGGCGTCACCACCTGGGACAGCCAACGCCGTGTTATCGTCGACCGCTTCGTGCTGCCGTCCCCCGCTGACAATGGCAATGATCTCACTACCTTGTCGAGCATCGCAATCGCTGCTGACGGCAAAACCGCCATCATTCGCGGGCGCCGCGTCAGCCGCACCGAAGACGGCTTCATGCGCCCGCAGGACTGGCTGTTGGACTTGCGCAGCCGCTCCGCGGTGGCGGCGCCGACTGTCCCCGGCCGGGATGCACCAACCGATGCCGCCCTGGCCGAAGCCGCGACAAAGCTTGAAGCCCTGGGCGAAACGATTGACCAGGATGGCGAGACCGCGGCCGCAGCGGCGGCAAAGCTGGATCCGCTGCCGGGCTCTCCGGATGGCCGCTGGTCCTTGCAGCGCCAGACCGGCGCCCCGCAACCAGCGACTGCAGATGATGGGCTGGCGGCAGAACCGACAACGCGCGGCCTGCTGCTGACCGGGCGCGATGGCAGCAAGCGGCTGATCGCCGCCAACAAGACCATCGATTTCGACTCCGTCGCGGTGTCCCCCGCCGGTCTGACCGCGCTGCTGGTCGAATCCTCTGCCGAAGGCCGCGAACAGTCGCGGCTGACCACCTACCGCCTGAAGGATGGCGGCAGCCCGGATTCGATCATCCGGCCCGGCACCTATGGCAGCGCGCAATGGGTTGATGAAGATGTCGTGCTGGTCACCCACGACGACAGTGAGGACAGCCGAGACCCGGCGGAGGAATTTGCCACCAAGAAACCGTCACCGCCGCTGGTCTATACCCCGGAAAGCGGGGCCATCACGGCACTGGCGCCGCGCTGTTACGTTACCTTGGTGAAGGGCGTGGCGCTCTCTGCCGGCCTGTCGCATTGCCGCGCGATCAAGGGAGACATGGCGGTGCGCGTCTCACCGTTGCAGGCGGCAAGCGAAGAAACAGTGCCTGTGCAACTGCCCAGGGGCGCCTTCATCGACCGCATGATCGTCTCCGCTGCCGGCGATCGGCTTGCCTATGTCTTTAGCCTGGCGGACAGCACCACCGCCATTGCCGTGCAGGATCTGGCGACCGACAAGGTCATGGCCCAGCTTGTGTACCCCGCCGGCGCAAACGTGGAAGCGTTCGGGTTCGTGCCCGGCGCCAACACGGCGTTTCTGACGGTCAACAGCCAGACCATGCGCTGGAACCTGTCGGCACAGGCCGCCGATGGCAGTTCCGAAGCGCCGGCTTTCATCGGCGTCGCCAGCGTGGTGCCCGGGTTCATGGTCAGCAATGGCCGTGTCGTTGCCACGAGCGGTGTGATCGATAGCGAGATCAGCCGCCTCGACGCGGCGACCGGAAAGCGGTTGCCGCCGTACCGCCACAGCAATGCCTATGCTGGCGGGTTCTTGCCGGCCGACAGCCTGTTCTGGGCATGGTCCGGACTGGATGGATTGCGGGTGTGGGACACGCGCACCGACAACGCGCTGATCACCACCTACATCTTTCCCGGCGACAAGTTTTTCGCCGTCACACCCGAAGGCCGGTACGATACCAACCTGCCTGCGGATTCGCGCCAGTTTCGCTGGTTGATGCCCGATGCGCCGTGGCAAAGCCTGGGTCCGCAAACCTTCATGCGCGATTATTTCGAACCCGACCTGACTCGCCGCCTGTTCACCTGTCGCGCCGAGAAAGACTGTGCGGCAAAATTCGAGCCTATCAAGCCGCTGGCCACGCTCAACCGCGTGCTTCCGATTGTGACCATCGACAGCGTCACCGCCGGCCCGGCCCCGGGCACCGCCATCGTCACCGTGTCGGCGCGCGAAGGCACCGACCCGGAAGCGGCGCGTGCTGGCCGCAACCCCCGATCCGGCCTGTACAATCTGCGGCTGTTTCGCACGGATCAGCTTGTCGGCCAATATCCCGCCAACCCCGCCGATACCACCAGCGATACGGCGTGGCGCAGCGCCAACCGGCTGCCGGTCGGCACCGACGGCATCGCCCGCACACAGTTCACCATCCGCCTCGATACCAGCAGCGAAGACTATGCCAAGGCGCCGGTCTTTACCGCCTATGCCTTCAACGAGGATCGGGTGAAGGGCGAGACCGCACGGCGGCGCTACACGCGCCCGCCGGTGCCGCCACAGCCGCGCCGCGCCTATGTGCTGACCATCGGCATTGATGCCTATGCCGAATCCAGCCTGCGTCTCAACTATGCCGCCGCCGATGCCGCGCTGATTGCGACCGAACTGGCGAAGATGCCGGGCCGGGAAACGCGGCATCTCGATTTGCGCGCCGATGCCGGCAGCAACAGCGCGACGCGCGCGCTGATCACCGCCGCCTTTGCCATATTGGCTGGCCGTGATGTTGCTGCGTCACGCGCGGCGCTGGCCGCTGCCGGCATCGATGCCAGCGGCTTTGCACCCGCCACGCCCGATGATGCCGTCATCATTTCCTACGCCGGTCATGGCTGGGCGGCGCCGGCCCCATCCCGCGAATTCTTCCTGTTGCCCAGCGACGTCCGGCTCAGCGCCAGTGATGCCAGCCCGCTGCGCGACACCATGATCCCGATCAGCGACCTCACCCGCTGGATGCTCGGCATCGACGCCGGCGAAATGGCGCTGATCATCGATGCCTGCCAATCTGGCGCCAGCGTGCAGGCCGGCTACAAGCCAGGCCCGATGGGCGATCGCGGGCTGGGGCAGCTGGCGTACGACAAGGGCATCATGATCCTTGCCGCGACCCAGGCCGACAATGTCGCGCTGGAAGATGGTGCCATCGGCCATGGCCTGTTGACCTATGCGCTGGTGCGTGACGGGCTGGCACGCCACAGCGACGGCACGCTTAATGCGGACAACAACAGCGACGGCACGGTTACGCTCGACGAATGGCTGGCCTATCCGGTCGATCGCCTGCCGGTGCTCGCCGCCGAAATCAAGGCCGGCACGCGCAAGTTGCAGGCGAGCGCTCGCATGATCGGCAACATCAACGCGCCGGCCCGCGCGGCCAAGACGACAAAAATCCAGCAACCGGCGCTGTTCAATTTCACTGACTACGCCAGCCCGATCGTGGTGCGCCAGGGCAAGGGGGGGCGACGCTGATGTCCGGCAAGGCGCCTTCGGTAATGCACGGTGCCGCGATCGCTTTTTTGCTCGCCGCCGCCCCCGCCAGCGCCGCCACGCGCCTGTTGTTCGTCGGCATCAACACCTATGCCCATTCGATCGACCATGACCGCGCCGCCGACCCGAAGTTCAAGGACCTGAAGGGTGCCGTCAACGATGTGCTGCTGGTGCGCGGCGCCCTGCGCACGCGCTGGAACCTGCCGGTCGACGACCTGAACCCCGCCGCCGGCTGCGAGGCGCGACGACCAGACGGCTTGTCGATCACCCTCATCAACGGCTGCGCCACCCGCGCCGCCGTGCTCGCCGCCTTTACCGGCCATATCCGCGATGCAGCACCGGGTGACACGGTGTTCTTCTATTACGCCGGGCACGGGGCGCAGCGGCAGGATCGCATCGGCAACCAGGCCACCGGCCTCAACAGCACCATCGTCCCCGCCGATGCCCAACCCGGCGTGGTGCCCGACATCATCGATACCGACCTGCGCCGCCTGATCGACGCCGCCGAAGCCCGCGGTGTCAACGTCGTCACCGTATTCGATTCGTGCAATTCCGGCTCTGCCACGCGCGATCTGGCCGGTGGTCTCGCCCGCGCCGCGCCCAGCGTCGGTACCGCCGCTGATGGCGACGACATCACGCCGCCGCCGCCGCGCGCGGGCGTGCCGCGCGGCTATCGCGTCGCCTTTGCCGCCGCGCTCGATGGCCAGGTCGCGCATGAAGCGACCAGCAACGGCGTCGTCAACGGCCGCTACAGCAAGGCCTTTGTGGAGGCGCTGAACAGCGATGGCCAACCGGCCTATGCCGATCTTGCCGCCGCGGTCACGCGCAACTTTGCCAGGCTCGGCATCACCAATCAGACGCCGGTGGCCGAAGGCCCCAAGGGCGGCCTCGACACGCTGTTCCTGGGCGCAGTCCCGTCCGCCGCACGCATCTTTCGCGCTGAAGCCGGCGGCAGCCCGCGCAGCCTGCGGCTCGCCGGCGGCAGCATTGCCGGCGCCACGCCGGGGTCGATCTACAAAGTCTATCGCAGCGCCGGCGATGCACAGCGTGACGGCGCTGTACCGCTGGGCAGCGGCAGCATTGCTAGCGCCGGTTTCGACAACGCGATATTGACGCTCGATGCGCCGCTGACCGCCGCCTCGCCCGATCTGCGCGCGCGGGAAGTCCGCCATGTCGAAGGCGGCACGCCGCTGAAACTGCGCATCGACGGTGGCAGCGCGGACCAGCGCAGCGCCGTGCAACGGGCCGCCTCCGGCATCGGCACCGTGCAAATGGTCAGCCCCGGCGATGCCCCGGATTATGTGCTGAGCTTCGAACCCGCCGGCTTGCAACTGCGCACCGGCAGCGCGAAGCCGGGCGACCCCGGTATCGGCAGCCCGATCACCGCCGCTGCCACCGCGTTGGAGGCCGAAACCCGCACCCTGCTCATCATGCTGTCGCGAACTTTCAACCTGCTGGCGCTGGGCACCCGCGCCGCCGGCAGCAGCGCCGCGCTGGGCTTTCGCCACACGTGCATCGATCCCGATGCCTACAAGGACCTGCCGGTCCGCGGCGGCAGCATCGAAGCCGTGGTCGGCGAACGCTGGACAGTCGATTACACCAACACCGCCGATACCGCGCGCTATGCCAACATCATCGGCATCGGCGCCAATCTGCAGATCGCGCCGGGGTTGATTACCGAAACCCTGCTGGAGCCCGGCCAGCGGTTGAGCGAGGACGGTTTCAACGCCGACGCCCCCGGCCGCAACCAGTTGTTGCTGTTGCTCACCGCCTTCCCCGTCGACCTGAGTGCGCTGCGGCAGGACGGCGCGCGCAGCGTGCCGCGCAATCCGCTCGAACAGGTGCTCGCCGATGCCAACCAGGGCCGCGCCAGCCGCAGCACCGCCACCGCCGGCGCATGGTACGCCGAAATCGCCACCATCCAGACGGTGCCGCCCGCCCGCCGCAAGGAGAAAGCCGCTTGCCCGCTCAAACCACTCAAGCCTTGATGCTGGCGCTGCTGTTCGGCACCGCGGCTGCCGCGCAAACTCCGGAACCTGCCCCGACGCCGCCGACGGGCACAACCACTACACCAGAAAGTGCAGCAGCCCCGGCCGACGCAGAAGACGATGGCCGGCTCGTCGGCGGTGTGCCGGCCGGGCCGACGCCGTGGCAGGTCTCCATCGGTTACGCCGGGGCTCTGGTAAAACGCGGCGATGTGCAGTTGCCGGAATGGCAGCGCCGGCACAGTTGCGGCGGCGCGCTGGTCGCGCCGCAATGGGTGCTGACCGCGGCGCATTGCGTCGTTGTCGATGGCCGCAGCTTCATGCCGCCGGCCACGTTGAATGTCAGTTACGGCAGCAACCGGCTCGATGGTGCGCGCACTACGGTCGCCATCCGCGCCATTCATGTCCACCCTGATTATCAACGCCAGCGCACCGCCAACGACATTGTGCTGCTCCATCTCGCCCGCCCGGCGAAATTGGTGCCGGGACTGGTGGAGATCATCGCGCTGCCCGACCGCATGCCGCCGCCTCGCGCCCGCCTGGCGCTGACCGGCTGGGGCAGCACCAAGGAGGGCGCGGCGCCCGACCGCGCGCCACCTGATTTGCGCGTTATCCTGCCCAATCTGCTGCCCGAAGCGACGTGCAATACGGCCGGGCTCGGACCGCTCAGCGCCAACGACCTGTGCGCCGGCGACCTGGAGCCCAATGCCAAAACCGGGACCAGCCAATGTTCCGGGGATAGCGGCGGACCGCTGGTGTGGAAGGATCGCGGCGTCAGCTATCTGGTCGGCACAGTCAGCTATAGCCTGGCCAATTGCCCGCGCGGCCAGCCCAGCGCCTATGGACGGGTTCCAGCGATGAAGCCGTGGATTGTCGCGCAAATGGCATCACCCACCAAGACGGTACCGGTGCCACCCCGCTGATTTGCGCCTTTGTGGCGATTTCGCATGATTCCGCCCGTCGCTCTCTTTCGGTTTCACCCGGAAAGGTCTAGATGGCACAGGATAAACGTCAGGAGACACTGCCATACCACCGCCCCCACGCCGCATGATGAACACGCCCGCGCCGATGAACGGCCCGCGTTATGATGAATTCATCACTGTCCCCAAGGTCCGCGTCATCGACCAGGACGGGGAAAACCTGGGTGTCCTGTACACCAAGGAAGCCATTGCCACCGCGCATGAGGTGGGTCTCAACCTTGTCGAAGTCTCCCCCGGCGCCGATCCGCCAGTGTGCAAGATCCTCGATGTCGGCAAGTTCAAGTACGAGGCGCAAAAAAAGGCCGCTGCCGCCCGCAAGAACCAGAAGACGCAGGAGATCAAGGAGATCAAGATGCGTCCGAACATCGATGACCATGATTACGACACCAAGATGAAGGCGGTCCAACGCTTCATCGAGGAAGGCGACAAGGTCAAGCTGACCCTGCGCTTCCGCGGCCGCGAGCTGTCACACGGCGAACTGGGCCTGATCCTGCTGGAGCGGGTGCGAGACGATTCGGCAGAGTATGCCAAGGTCGAGCAGACGCCGAAGATGGAAGGCAGACAGATGTTGATGGTGATAGCGCCGCGCTGAGGCGCGGCGCGCAGCAAGCCTTCGCTTGCAGCGCGACTCGCGCCCCGCCGGCCAGCGAGGCGGTTGACCCCTCGCCAACTGAACTCGTCTGACGCCAGCATGGGCTTTGCCCATGCCCTTCCTTCACTTAATCATTCACTAGCGTTGCAGAACACCCTGTCACACCGGCAGGTGTCGCGACACTTTCGTCCGCAACAGCCTCACTAACGCCTCGTCCATGAACTCATAGTCATCGGGTATATCGAGGCAGATAACCCGTGCCGACTTCAACGCCGCGCGATACTTCTTCTGCATCTTGTTGCGATGTGCTTTCTCCATCACGAAGATGATATCGGCCCAGGCGACAAGCTCGGTGCTCAGCGGGTTGTCGGCATCGCTGTTCGTTCCCGCCGAACTGACGGCTATTCCCGGGTAATCGGCAAAGATGTGCTCTGCAGTCGGGCTGCGCAGCCGGTTCTGACTGCAAACAAACAGGACGTTCTTCATCCGCAACGTCATCGCACAGCCTTGGGCCTGCTGGCAAAGCCCCCTGCCAACTGCGGATGCAAGCACCGCGCTGGGATTCTGCGAGCCGGCTCGACTGGAAGCGAGGCTAGCCCGGCCAACGTACCCGTCAGCCACTCAATCCCAGCTGAAACGAAATCCATAGCTCAGGCCGACCGAAAACTGATCACGGCGGCCGCGTTCGACGATCAGTGACGAATCTGCGGCAGCGTCGGCCAGCCGGTCATAGCCGGCGAACAGCGTTACGGCGCCGTCGCGGCCCCCCCGGCCCAACGGCTTTGTCAGCGACGCATTGGCGCCAGTCGACACCAGCCCGCCACCGGCGCGGAAAACCGGAAGGCCGGTCGCGATAGCCTGCGCTGGCGTGACGCCGAAATAAGTCTGCACATAATCCGCCCCGGCAAAGGTACTGCGCAGCCCGGCCGACCATAGCCAGGGCGAAGTCGGCTTGCCAAAGCGGTCGCTCCAACCGGCGGTGATGTCGGCGACGACACCTTCGTGACCGCCAAAGCCCTGCCGCACTTCGGCACGGATGCGGCCCTTGCGGCCAGCGAAGCCGAATTGCGCGAAACCGCCCGCTTCGCCGGCCAGATCTACATCACCCATGCCGATGAGCGCAGTACTGCCGCCGGTTACCAGAAAGGGTGAACCCCCGGTGCTTTCCTGACGACCGAAACGCAGCTTGACCAGTGGTCCCAGCTTCCAGCCATCGCGGTTGACGACGTTCCAACCGAGCCCATCAGGCAACGAAAAGAACAGGTCGTCGCGATAGTTGAGCCGGATATCCGGAAAGATCGACAGGGCATAATCGCGACTGCCTTGCCACGCCGGCGCGAACACAGGCGCAATCGCCAGCGTAAGTGTCCAGGCGCGTGGCGCTGGTTGGGCCGGCCGCTGCGCGCTGACCGGGACACCGGGCGCCGCTCCCTGGGCCAAGGCAGGTTCTGCGAGCGTGGCGGCGAGAACAGATACAAGCAACAGAGGCGAAGCGCGAAACACATTGATCTACAGGACAGGGGCCGATGCCGACTAGAGCAATCATTACAGAATGGCAATGTTGCCACGCTCCCGCGCCAACACGCCCCCTTCCCCCCACGCGCCCGCGTGCTAAAAGCCCAAAGTCATGCATCGCTTTGCCAATCCCGCGCGCTTCCTGCGCATTGCCCGCTGGGCGACGCCGCTGACGCTCGCGCTGGGCCTTATCCTGACCATCGCAGGCCTTTACATCGGTCTGTTCGCATCGCCGCCCGACTATCAGCAGGGCGAAAGCGTACGGATCATGTACGTCCATGTGCCCGCTGCCTGGCTCGGCTCGGGCGGCTATCTCGGGCTCGCCATCGCATCGGCCACCGCGCTGATCTGGCGGCACCCTCTGGCCACCATCGCCGCGCGTGCCATCGCGCCCGCTGGCGCCGCCTTCACCGCCATCTGCCTGATGTCAGGCTCGCTCTGGGGAAAGCCGACCTGGGGTACCTATTGGGTGTGGGACGCGCGCCTGACCTCGATGCTGGTCCTGCTGTTCCTCTACCTCGGCTATCTGGCGCTGTCGGCCTCGGAAGGCGAGCGCGGCGGTGAGCGCAAGGGTGCCGCGATCCTCGCCCTCGTCGGTGCCATCAACTTGCCGATCATCAAATATTCGGTCGAATGGTGGAACACGCTGCACCAGGGGTCGAGCATCAACGTGCTCGCCGGCAAATCATCGATGGCGCCGGAAATCCTGACGCCGCTACTGGTCTCCGTCGCCGGCTTCAGCTTCCTGTTCGCCGCGATCGTGCTGATGCGGATGCGCGCGCTACTTGCGGAACAGCGCGTCGAGGCCCGCTCGCGCCGCCTGGCGGAGGCCCTCGCCTGATGACCGGTATCGTCGCCCGCCCCGACCTGTGGGCATCCTATATCTGGCCGTCCTACATCCTGACCATCGGCGGGCTGGTGGCGCTGCTGGTTTGGAGTTTCGTTTCGATGCGCAACGCCGAAAAACGCTCTGACGAGTTGAAACGCAAATGAAGATCAAGGCCAAGACGCAGCGGCTGTACCTGGTGCTCGGCGCCATGACGGCATTGGGCGGCGCCGGCGCGCTGGCGTTTTCCACGCTGGGCGACAAGGCGACCTATTTCTATGCGCCGTCCGATCTTGCCGGCAAGGCGCTGCCGGTCGAGGCGATCCGCCTTGGCGGCATGGTCGAGAAGGGCTCACTGGTAAAATCCGGCGAGACGGTGACCTTCGTGGTCACCGACAATGCGATGACCCGCCAGGTGACCTATACCGGCATCCTGCCCGACTTGTTCCGCGAGGGCCAGGGCGTGATTGCGGAAGGCAAGATCGACCCGGCATCGGGGGTATTCACCGCTGAAACCATTCTCGCCAAGCATGACGAGAAATACATGCCGCCGGAAGTTGCCGGGGCGATGCGGAAGACGGCGGGCGGGGTTTCGTAGGCCCTCTCCCACTGGGGAGAGGGCGACTCGCGAAGCGAGCGGGAAGAGGGTCCGGGCGGCCTGGTCTCTGAACCGGAAGAAAAGCAAGCAAAGGGCTTGGGCGAAGCCCAAGCTGACGTCAGACGAGTTCGGGTGGAAATGCCAACCGCCTCGCTGGCCGAGCTTGCGCCTGTCGGCGCGCAGCTATGCTGCGCGCGGCCGCACTGCGCTTAAAACCGGGTCCGCACGGTCACGCCATACGTCCGCGGCTCCGCCGGGAAGGTGATGAACAACTGGTTGGCTGTCGCTGCCAGTCCGCGCGAGACGGCGTTGAAGGTGCCGCCACCCTGCAGCGGGGCATCAGCCGCAACCTGCTGGTACAGCGTGTTGAAGATATTCTGGCCCCACAGCTCGATGCCCCAGATCTGGTCCTTGCCATAAATGCCGATACGCGCGTTGGCGACGGCGAAACCGGGCTGACGCTTTTCGAAATCAAGGTCAGAGCCGGTGTTGAGTTCCGACATGTAGCGGAAATCGAAGTACAGCAGCGCCGACATGTCTTCGCTTATCTGCGGCGTCCAGGCGGCGCTGCCGGTCACGACATAATCGGACGAGTTGGAAATACGCTGGCCCGGCAGCTGAAACAGCACCGGCGACAGCGATGCGCCCTTCGATCCAGTCAGGTTATCG
The DNA here is from genome assembly GCA_049318305.1 of Polymorphobacter sp. GTDB lineage: Bacteria > Pseudomonadota > Alphaproteobacteria > Sphingomonadales > Sphingomonadaceae > Sandarakinorhabdus. The sequence continues at coordinate 5,563 of JBMOGO010000013.1, read as the reverse complement.
GCATAGTTGGTGTTGGTGTAGGTGACGCCCGTTGTCATGGTGAAATTCTTGAACGGGTAGAAATAGGCTTCCATTTCAACGCCCTTGGCGATGAGCCCCGGCTTTGCCTTGCCGGTGCAGGTCGAATTGTTGTTGATCAGGTCGCGATCGCGGCCACCTAGGTCGTCGCCGCACGAAGCGATATTCGCCACTTCGAAGTTGACGCCGTTGAAGGTGTTCAACTGAAAGTTGTTGAAGCGTTGGTAGAAGGCGGCAACGTTCAGCTTGAACTCGCGCAGATCGAGCTTGGCGCCGATTTCAAAGGCGTCGACGGTCTCCTGTTCGAACTGGAGGTCGGTGGCTTCCGGGCGAGCGTTGCCCGGCGTGAGTGCCGGCAGTGCGCGGCGCGTGGCGCATGATGGCAAGCCAGTCACCGGATTGCCCAGATCGGTGGTCAGGTTGCACGGCGCATCGAGCGCCGACGTGTCGAGGTTGAACCCGCCCGCCTTGTAACCGCGCGAGTAGGACGCATAGGTCAAAACCGTGTCGACCGGCTTGAACGACAGAACGACGGTGCCGGTGAATTCATCTTCCGGACGCTCGGTTCCAGGATCACCCTTGTTGAAACCGATGGCGCTGTTGTTGATGACGCAGGACAGCGACGTTGCGCCCGCCCGCGCGCCGTTCAACGCCGCGGTCGGCCCGGTGAAGGCCGGCGCCGCGCGCAAGGCGCCGCACAGGTTGTTGTTCGAAATAGCGACGCTTTCGAGCTTCTTGTTTTCATTGGTGTAACGCGCGCCGATCGTCAGATCGAGCTTGTCAGGCACCAGCGAGATGACGTTATGCGTGAAAAACGCATAGTTGCGGCTGGTCTGCTTGAAGAAACCGCCCTGCACGATACCAGTATTGTTGAGCAGGCTTTGCCCGGGGGCTGGCGTGAAGCCGACCAGCGCCGCGAGAGTCGGCAAGGTGTTGCCGATCTGGGCATTTACATAACGTTCGTAGTCGACGCCGTATTTCAGGTTATCGTCGGTGCGCAGGGTTTCGTGCGCATAAAAACCGCCGACCAGGAAATCGAGCCGATCATCAAAGGCTGTGCCCTGAAAGCGCAATTCCTGCGTAAAGGTCTTAAACTCACGGTTCTGGTCGTCGCGCGCCAGGATGTCGATATTGTTGAAATCGGCGTCCTGCGCCGCCCTGTTCTTGAACTGGCGATAGCCGGTGATCGAGGTCAGCTTGCCGGCGCCCAGATCCCAGTTGACTTCGCCCGAAACGCCCCAGTCACGGGTGCGTTGGTTGTAGCTCTTGCCCGGAGTGATCGACGTTTCGTAGATGTATTTGGCGCCATCGGTCGGCAAACGATAATTGCCGCCGAGCGACGTGACCAACCCGCGCACAGTGTTGGCCGAGGACACGACATTGCCGCTGGCATCGCGTGACAGGTTCTGCGTTGGTGCAAGGAAGGCCGCACCGCAGCATTCCTCGTTCTTCTGGTTGTAATCGCCGATCAGGCGGATGCTCAGGTCATCGTTGGGCTTGATCAGCAACTGGCCGCGCACCAGGAAGCGATCGCGGTTGTTGAGGTCACGGCCCGATGTGACATCCTTCAGGAAGCCATCGCGCTTGTTGTAGAGGCCATCGATGCGGAAGGCGACCTTGTCACCCAGGATCGGCCCGGTAATCCCGCCCATGAAACGGATGTTGTCGAAATTGCCATAGGTGGCTTCGCCGATCCCGCCAAATTCGAACTTCGGCATCGCAGTTGTGATGTTGAGCAGGCCCGCCGAGGCGTTGCGGCCGAACAGCGTGCCCTGCGGCCCGCGCAGCACTTCGATACGGTCGATTTCACCCAGATCGGTCAGGCCGACGCCGGTGCGGCTGCGATAGACACCATCGATGAACACCGCGACCGATGATTCCAGGCCGGGGTTTTCACCTACAGTGCCGACGCCGCGGATACGCGCCGCGCCGTTGGATTCGTTGGTGGCAGACGACACCAGCAGCGATGGTGCGAGCTGGTTGAGCTGGCGGATATCGTTGCCGCCGCTGTTGCGCAGCTGTTCGGCTCCGACGGCGGACACGGCGATCGGCACGTCAGACAGGACCTGGCTGCGGCGCGTTGCCGTAACGATGATCTGGTTGGTGTCCACATCATCGGCAGCCTGTGCCACTTCAGCTGCCTGTGCCCATGCCGCCGTCGGTGCGACCATCGCCGGCACTGCGAAAATTGCGGCCGATGACAACCAGATGCTCTTCATATGACTCCCCAGGGAAACAGGTTGATCCTGCGTTGCACCTATTGATACCCTAACATTACCGAGGGGCCAATCGCACCGGCGGGCTACGGCGTCATAAAAATGACAGTGTGTTGCCGCTGCGCCACACCGATGCCGAGCCGGCGAGTCCTTGCCGCCGCCGTCAGCCACGGCCATGGTGCACGAAACTCCGGGGAGAAGACTGAAATGCACCGTCTCGCAGGCAAGATCGCGCTGGTCACCGGCGCCGCACAGGGCCTTGGCGCCGCCATGGCCGCCAAATTCGCCAGCGAAGGCGCCCGCGTCATCCTGACCGACATCAACGCAGCCGGGGCCGCGCAACAAGCCGCCCTGATCGGCGCGCAAGCCACCAGCATCGGCCATGATGTCACCAGCCCCGACGAATGGGAGGCAGCCATCGCCTTTGCCGAGGCGACGTTCGGCGGGCTCCACATCCTGGTCAACAATGCCGGCATTGCCGCGGGCAGCAATGTCGAGGCAACGACGCTGGAGGACTGGCGCCGCGTCCACAGCATCGATCTCGACAGCGTGTTCCTCGGCTGCAAGCTTGCGCTGCCGCTGATGGCGCGCACCGTGCGCGATACCGGCGTGCGCGGCTCGATCGTCAACATCTCGTCGATTGCCGGCGTCATCGCCGGCCATAACAGCGCCGCTTATAACAGCGCCAAGGCGGGCGTGCGCCACCTCACCAAATCCGTGGCGCTGCACTGCGCCAAGCAGCGCTACAGCATCACCTGCAATTCCATCCACCCGGTGTTCATCGACACGCCGATCCTCGACAATCTGACCGGCGCGCTGGGCCGCGAAGAGGGGCTGGCCAAACTCGGTCGGCAGATCCCGCTGGGGGCAGTCGGCGAGCCCGATGATGTGGCCTGGGCCGCAGTCTATCTGGCGTCGGACGAGGCCAAGATGGTCACCGGGCATGGTCTGTATGTCGATGGCGGCATTTCGGCGATGTAGGCCGGGGGCGCTGTTACTCAGAGCAGCGCGCGTTCCACCTCGGCGATATAGTCGCGGCGGATCGGCAGGGTGTCGCGGCGCTTGGTCAGCTGGATCTGCACATTCATATGGCCATCGTTGGTGAAGGCGGCTTCGGCGGCGGCGAGGTAGAACATCCACATCCGGAAAAACCGCGCATCGTACAGCGCCTCGATCTCCGCAGGACGGGCGGCGCAGCGATCATACCAGGCGTGGATGGTGTGGCCATAGTGTAGGCGCAGCACCTCGATATCGGTGATCCACAACCAGGCCTTTTCCACCGCCGGCACGATTTGTGACAGCGCCGGGGCATAGCCGCCGGGGAAGATGTATTTTGCCGTCCAGGGGTCGGTGGCGCCGGGGCCATCGGCGCGCGCGATGCTGTGGATCAGCGCGACGCCATCGGTTTTGAGCAGCGCTTCAACCGTCTGGAAGAACTGGTTGAAATGCGGCAGCCCGACATGTTCGAACATCCCGACCGAAACGATGCGATCAAACTGCCCTGTCAGGCTGCGATAGTCGATCAGCTCGAACTTGACCTTGTCGGCGATGCCCTGCCGCTCGGCCTCGGCTCGGGCATATTTCAACTGCTCCTCCGACAGGGTGACGCCTAGCACTTCGACGCCCGCCACCTTGTGCAGGTACCGCGCCATGCCGCCCCAGCCGCAGCCGATATCGAGCACGCGCTGCCCCGGCTTCAGGTCGAGCTTAGCCGCGATATGCGCCAGCTTAGCCTCCTGCGCTGCTTCCAGCGTTTCGACGCCATCGCCCCAATAGGCGCAGCTGTACTGGCGGTGCGGATCGAGAAACAGGTCGTACAGCCGGTCATCAAGATCATAGTGATGCGCGACATTGCGCTTCGACCGTCGGGCGAAATTGATCTGGTCGATCTTTGCCGCGATGCTCGCCTGGCGCCACAAGGCGAACCGCACCGGATTGTCACGCTGCCAGCGCAGATTATACGTCACCAGGTCGACCATGTCGCGGACATCGCCGTGCTCAATGACCAGTCGGCCGTCCATGAAGGCCTCCCCTGCACCCAGAGCGAGGTTGATCGCCATCTTGCGCGCAGTGACCTTGTCGGTCAGCCGGATCGTGACATCGGGGCGGCCGGGGGTGGTGGCGCCATAGACGTGTCGCGTGCCGCCGGCATCAATAACGGTCAACTGGCCATGCTGGATAAAACGGCGGAACAGGCGGTCGAGCAGGAACATGATCTAGCCTCTATCGTGCCGGCAACGTGTCGACCAGAGACAGGCCGTACGAAAATGACAAGCAAACCAACGTCGACACGCGCTTCAATCGACCCATTCGGCTTCTTTTTCGGCGGCGCGGCGGTCCAGCTCGGCGCGGGTGATCTTCTCGCTCGATGATTTCAACTGGCCACAGGCGGCCATGATATCGCGCCCGCGCGGCCGGCGCACCGGCGCCGAAATGCCGGCGTTGAAGATGATGTCGGAAAACGCCGACACCCGTTCCGGGCTGGAGGTTTCATAAATGCTGCCCGGCCAGGGGTTGAACGGGATCAAATTGACCTTGGCCGGCAGGTCATATTTGCGGATTAGCCGGACCAGTTCACGCGCATCGGCATCGCTGTCGTTCTTGTCCTTCAGCATGACATATTCGAACGTGATGCGCCGGGCATTGTTGGCGCCCGGATAGGCGGCACAGGCGGCGAGCAGTTCCTCGATGCCGTATTTCTTGTTGATCGGCACGATCTCGTCGCGGATTTCCTTGGTGACGGCGTGCAGCGAGACAGCCAGGTTAACGCCGATTTCGGTGCCCGCGCGCGCCATCATCGGCACGACGCCCGACGTGCTCAGCGTGATGCGGCGCTTCGACAGGCCCAGCCCGTCGCCATCCATGACGATCGCCAGCGCATCGCGAACGTTATCGAAATTGTACAGCGGCTCGCCCATGCCCATCATGACGATGTTGGTCAGCATGCGACCTTCGGAGGTATAGTTGCTGCCCGGCTGATTATGTCCCGGAATCCAGGCGGGGCCGTCATCATCGGGATCATCCGTATCGGGCAGCGCCGGCAGGCTGGCGGTGCCGTTCGGCCATTCGCCCAGCGCATCGCGCGCCAGCATCACCTGGCCGACGATTTCCGCCGGCGTCAGATTGCGCACCAGCTTCATCGTGCCGGTAAAGCAGAAGCGGCAATTGAGCGTGCAGCCGACCTGCGACGACACGCACAGCGTGCCGCGATAGGCATCGGGAATGAAGACGCACTCCGCCTCCTCGCCATCATCGAAGCGCAGCAGCCATTTGCGCGTGCCATCGGTCGACACCTGCGCCGTCACCACTTCGGGGCGGCCAACGACGAA
>JBMOGO010000012.1:0-44749 GCA_049318305.1 Polymorphobacter sp. | reverse complement strand
GCGATGACGCTGATGAAGCTGCGGTTCATCGCCTTGCACATGATGTAGCTCAGGATGGCGCCCGACGAGCCGACCAATGCGCCGGTGATGATCATCGCGGTGTTGCCGAGCGTGAAGCCCATGGCCGCCGCCGCCCAGCCCGAATAGCTGTTGAGCATCGAGATCACGACCGGCATGTCGGCGCCGCCGATCGGGATGATGAGGAGGAAACCGATGGCGAAGCTGAGCGCGGTGACGGTCCAGAACACCCAGGCGCTCTGGTCGGTAACGAAATAGCCGATCAGGCCGAGGATGCCGGCGAGGATGCCCAGGTTGATGACGTGGCGACCCGGCAGCATGATCGGGTTGCCCGACATGCGGCCTGACAACTTGAGGAAGGCGATGACCGAGCCGGAGAAAGTGATGGCACCGATGGCGACGCCAAGCCCTAGCTCGATGCGGCTGACCGGGTTGATTTCATTCGTGACCGTATCGAGAATGCCGAATGCGGCCGGGTTGAGATAGGCAGCGCAACCAACGAGCACGGCCGCCATGCCGACCAGCGAGTGGAAGCCGGCGACGAGTTCGGGCATCGCCGTCATCTGGATGCGCTGCGCGATGAACCACCCAATGGTGCCGCCGATGGCGATGGCACCGATGATCAGCGGCAGGCCTGTGCCGTGCAGGACCAGCGTGGTTGCCACCGCGATCGCCATGCCGATCATGCCATAGCGGTTACCCTGCTGCGACGATTCCGGCGACGACAGCCCACGCAGTGACAGGATGAACAGAACGCCCGCGATCAGATAGGCGAGCATCGCCCAGGCGGGTGTGGCAGCGGCTGCGTGTTCCATGGGTAGTGCCCCTAAACTTTTTTCGTCATCCCGGGCTTGACCCGGGACCCCGCTTCATTGCGCGTCCCCAGTCCGAAGAAAACTGGGTCCCGGGTCAAGCCCGGGATGACAGTGCTATTTGGCGACAACCGCCTTTTTGTCTTTTTTCTTGTACATCGCCAGCATCCGGCGCGTGACGGCAAAGCCGCCGAAGATGTTGACGCTGGCCAGCACCACTGCGAGCAAGCCGAGCCACCGTGACACTTCGGAGCCACCAGCGGCCGCTGATGATGCGATCAGCGCGCCGACGACAATGACGGACGAAATCGCGTTGGTCACCGCCATCAGCGGCGTGTGCAGCGCCGGCGTCACCGACCAGACGACATAATAGCCGACGAAACACGCCATCACGAAGATCGAGAAGACTGAAAGAAATTCCATGACTCTGCTCCTCAGGCCGCGACGAGACGCTCGTGGACGACGGCGCCGCCCTCGGTCAGCTTGATACCCCGGGTGATTTCATCATCGGCGGGGAACACCAACGTCATGGCGTCCTTGTCCCAGAAGGCGTTGATCAGGTTGAACAGATTGCGCGAATACAGCGCTGAGGAATCAGCAGCCATGCGGCCGGCGATGTTCTTGTGGCCGATGATCTTGACGCCGTGGACAACCGCCACCTCGCCGACCCTGGAGCCTTCGACATTGCCGCCGCTTTCCACCGCTAGGTCGACGATGACGCTGCCGGGCCGCATCGAGGCGATCTGCGCGTCCGAAATCAACCGTGGTGCCGGGCGACCCGGAATCAGCGCCGTTGTGATGACGATATCCTGCTTGGCGATGTGCGACGACACCAGCGCCGCCTGCGCTGCCTTGTATTCGTCGGACATTTCGGTGGCATAACCACCGCTGCCTTCGCCTTCGATGCCCTTGACGTCTTCGACGAAGATCGCCTTGGCGCCCAGCGATTCAATCTGTTCCTTCACCGCCGAGCGCACATCGGTCGCCGAGACCAACGCGCCCAAACGCCGTGCCGTGGCGATCGCCTGCAGGCCGGCAACGCCGACGCCCATGACGAAGACGCGCGCTGCCGAAATCGTGCCGGCGGCAGTCATCATCATCGGGAACGCCCGGCCATAGGCCTCCGCTGCGTCGATGACCGACTTGTAGCCGGCGAGGTTCGACTGCGACGACAGCACGTCCATCGATTGCGCGCGGGTGATGCGCGGCATGAATTCCATCGACAGCGCGGTGATGCCGGCCTTGGCATAGCCATCGATACGCGCGCGGTCGGCGAACGGCGCCAGGATCGCCGCCAGCATCGCGCCCTGCTTGGTGCCGGGCAGATCGGCGGCGGCCGGGCCCTGCACGGCGAGGATCAGGTCGGCATCGGCGATGATGGCGCCGCGATCGGCGACCTTTGCGCCGGCCTCGGCATAGGCGGCGTCCGAAATGTTGGCGCCGGCGCCAGCGCCGGTTTCGACCGCCAGTTCGGCACCCAGGCCGATGAGTTTCTTGATGGTTTCCGGCGTCGCGGCAACGCGATGCTCAGCGTCTGCGGTTTCGCGCAAAACGGCGATTTTCATGGTCTGCCCCTGTAGTTTCGGCCGTCAGCGGCGATCAGACGAGAAAAATCGCCATCAGGATAAGCGCGACAACTACCGCGATGACGCCCCATTTCGTCGCCGACATGAACCCCTGATAGGTTTCGCTATGGTCGGTGTGGCCGTGGTTTGGCTCGTTGTTCGCCATGATTAATCCCGATGACATTGCAATGCGCCCCTCGCGCAGATGCCTGATAGCAGATGCAGCAACGCTGTGAAGATGTCACGCGCGCATCACGCCGCTGGCCATTGCGGCGATAAACTGGCCGTCCGCCATACCGCAAGCGCCTGCACCGTCTGTGCGACATCATGGACGCGCACGATCTGCACGCCGCACGCCGCAGCGTGCAACGCCAGCGCCAGGCTACCCGGCAACCGTTCATCGGGGGGCACATCGCCCGGCGCCCCGGTGCCCGACTGCGCCGCGATCCGCGCAATCAACTGCTTGCGGCTGGCGCCCAGCAGCAGCGGCACGCCGAACCCGTGGAACAGCGGCAGGCCGCGCAGTAGAGCCAGATTATGGTCAAGGTTCTTGCCGAAACCGATGCCGGGATCGGCAATGATGCAGCGGCGCGGCACGCCGGCAGCTTCGCATTCCGCAATGCGCAGCGCCAGCCAGTCGTAAACATCGAGCAGCGCGTCCGCGTACACCGGCGCCTCCTGCATCGTCGCCGGTGTCCCTTGCGCGTGCATCAGCACAACCGGGCATTGCCGCGCCGCGACCAGCGCCAGCGCCGCCGGGTCATGCGTCAGCGCCGATACGTCGTTGACCAGCGCTGCTCCGGCGGTGAGCGCCTGGTCCATGATCGCCGCCTTGCGGGTGTCGATGCTCCAGTTGAGCCCGGCCAGCCCCGGCAGCACTGCCGCCAACCGGGCAGTTTCCGTCGCCAGGTCGACCAATGGCGCGCGCGGCCGGGTCGATTCCGCGCCGACGTCGATGATATCCGCCCCTGCCGCCGCCATCGCGCGCGCCGCCGCCACTGCCACATCAGGCGCGGCGTTGCGGCCGCCATCGGAAAAGCTGTCTGGCGTGACATTGAGAATGCCCATCACCGCGGTGCGCCCGGTCGGCAAACCCGCCAGCGGCGGCCGCACGCTGGTCAATGGAGCGAGCACCGCTGCCGGCAGGCTGTCCGCTACCACAAATTCCGGCGCTGCCCCGCGCCGCAACACCGCCACGCGCACAAAACGAAGCGGGCCGCCGGCAAGCGGCAGCCCGTCCGTGTCGCTGCCCGATGCGATGATCGGGCGGTAGTAGGTCGTTACCAGACCTTCACCCGTTCCGCCGGTGCGAGATACAATTTCTCACCCGGCTTGGCACCGAACGCCGTGTACCAGCTGTCGAAATTGCGCGCGACATAGGGGCGGAAATTGCCCGGCGTGTGCGGATCGGTGGTCAGGGTGCGCAGCATGGTCGCGTCGCGATACTTCTGCCGCCAGATCTGCGCCGAACCGAGATAGAAACGCTGGTCCCCGGTAAAGCCCTCGATGACCGGCGCCGGCTTGCCGCCCAATGACCGCTGATAGGCGTCATACGCCACGGTGAGCCCGGCCAGATCGGCGATGTTCTCGCCGAGCGTCAGCTCGCCGTTGACGTGTGTGCCGGGCAGCGGCTCATAGCCGGCATATTGCTTGACCACCTGATCGGTCAACGCGGTGAAGCGCTTCACATCCTCCGGGGTCCACCATTCGGCCAGCTTGCCGTGCTTGTCGAACTTGCGGCCCTGATCGTCGAAATGATGGCTGATCTCATGGCCGATGACCATGCCGATGCCGCCATAATTCACCGCAGCATCGGCGTTGGCGTCAAAGAACGGCGCCTGCAAAATGGCGGCCGGGAAGACGATCTCGTTCCACAACGGGTTGGCATAGGCATTCACCGTCATCGGCGTCATGCCCCATTCGGTGCGATCGATCGGCTTGCCGATCTTGTCGAGCTGGCGCTGATACTCGAATTCGCGCGACCGCATGGCATTGCCCAGAGCGTCGCCGCGGGCGATTTCCAGCTTGGAATAATCCTTCCACTTGTCCGGATAACCGATCTTGGGGGTAAACGCCGCCAGCTTGGCGCGCGCCGCCACCTTGGTCGCCGGGTCCATCCAGGTCAGGTTGGCAAGTCGGCCATCCATGGCAGCAATGATGTTCTTTACCAGTTCATCGGCCTTGGCCTTTGATGCCGGCGGGAAATATTGCGCAACATACAGGCTGCCGACCGCCTCCCCGAGCACCGCCGAGGTTGAATCGGTCGCCCGCTTCCAGCGCGGCTGGTCCTGCGGCTGGCCGCCGAGGACGGTGCCGTTAAAGGCAAAGCTTTCATCGACAAACGCCTTGGGCAGAAACGGCGCTGCGGATTCCAAGGCGCGGAAAGTCAGATAATCCTTCCACACCGGCAGAGGTTCGGCCGCGATCAGTTTGGCTATGCCGGTTACGGCGCTGGGGTTTGCGACGATGATCTGCGGCTGGCCGGACAGGCCTTGCGCGGTCAGCAGCGCGGTCCAGTCAAGCCCCGGATAGGTGCCATCGATGGCAGTGCGCGCCACCGGATTGTAGATCTTGTCGACCTGGCGCTGCTGCACCTGGGTCCAGTGAACCGTCGCGATCTGCTTTTCGAGCGCATAGATCGCCTGTGCCTTGGCGGCGGCATCGGCGACGCCGGCCAGCGCCAGCATCTTGCCGACATGTTCGACATATTTGGTCCGCGCTTCGGCGAACTTGGGATTCTTTTCATCGAGATAATAGTCACGGTCAGGGAGGCCGAGACCACCCTGCCCGACATAGGCCGACATGATATCGGGGTTCTTCAAGTCGCCAAACACCGACGCGCCGATCGGCATGTCGGCGCCATTGCGGCTCATCATGCCCATCGTCATGGCAAGCGCGCTGCGATCCTTGATGGCAGCAATACGGTCGAGCGTCGGCTTGAGTGGTGTCAGGCCCTTTGCCTCGATCGTCGCTTCGTCCATGAAGCTGGCATAATAATCGCCGACCTTCTGCGCTTCGCTGCCCTTGGGCGTCTTGGCGGCTTCGGTGGCAGCGCCTTCGATGATGGCGCGGGTGCGCTCCTGGCTCAGGTCACGCAGCTTGGTGAACATGCCATAGTTGGTACGGTCGGCAGGGATCTCGAGCTTGTCGGTATAGCTGCCGTTTGCAAAGCGCACCCAGTCGTTACCGGGGCTCGCCGCCCGGTCCATGCCGGCGGTATCGAAACCGAACGTGCCAAGCTCGGGCTTGCCGGAATCAGCAGCCAGTGCCGGCGCCGAAATCGCCAGCACGGCCAGCGCGGACGCGCGCATTAGTGTCGAGAACGTCATGGTCACTCCCCAGTAGAACGATGCGATGCGGCGTATTAGCGAGTTAATACGGAGAATGCAAAGGGTTGCGAAGCAGAACCGACGGGCGCTCTTTGCGACGGCTTGCCGCTTTGCAGTGCCGGCAAGCTCGGCTAGGGCGAGCTTATCGCTTTTCCGGACAGGATGTTACCGATGCGCCGTGCTGCCTTGCTTGCCACCGCCCTCTCCTGCCTGCTGACGGTGCCGGCAGTCGCCGCCGGCACCCCGGAATATGTCCGCTTCGGCATCGACACTGCCGGCATGGACACCGGCATCCGCCCCGGCGATGATTTCGTCGCTTACGCTGGCGGCAAATATCTGTCCGCGCTGGACATCCCGGCCGATCGCTCGAACTTCGGGATGTTTACCAAGCTGCGCGACCTGAGCCAGGAACGCACCCGCACCATCGTCGAAGCGGCCGCGGCTGCAGCGCCATCCGCTGCCAATGCCAGCGAAACGCAAAAGGTCGGCGATTTCTATGCCAGTTTCATGGACGAAGCCGCCATCGAGGCCAAGGGTATCGCACCGCTGCAGCCGCGCCTTGCCGCCATCGCTGCCATCACCGATCGCGCTGGCCTGGCCCGCGAGCTCGGCGGCAGCAACCGTATCGGCCTGGGCTCTCCGTTCGCCTTCGGCTTCCGGCAGGACCTGAAGAACCCCGATATCTTTGCCGTTTACCTGCGTCAGGGCGGGCTGGGCCTGCCGGACCGTGACTATTACCTTGACGACAAGAACCCGAAGTTCGCTGCCATCCGCGCCAAGTACAAGACGCATGTTGCCGCCATGCTGCGTCTCGCCGGGTTCGCCGATGCCGATGCGCGCGCCGCTGAAATCTATGATCTGGAGGCCAAAATTGCTGCTGTCCATTGGCCCCGCGCGCAATTGCGACAGGTCGACCAGACCTATAATCCCGTCGAGGCTGCGGCCCTGCCTGTGCAATTCCCTGGCGTCGACTGGCCAGCGATGCGCAGCGCGGCCGGAATCACGGCGCAATCGCGGCTGATCGTTGCCAACCCCAGCGCCATCGCTGGCACGGCAATGCTGGTCGAAAGCGCCCCGCTGTCGGCGTGGAAATCCTATTTGGCATGGCGCAGCATCGACGCGGCGGCACCCTATCTCCCCAAGGCCTTTGTCGATGCCGATTTCGCCTTTGGCGGCACCGTGCTGTCGGGCACGCCGGAAATCCAGCCACGCTGGAAGCGCGGTGTCGATTTCACCTCCGGTGCGCTCGGCGAAGCGGCCGGCAAGCTTTATGTCGCGAAATACTTTCCCCCCGAGGCCAAGGCCAAGGCCGACGCGTTGGTCAAGAACATCATCGTCGCCATGGATGCCCGGCTGGCCGCGCTGCCCTGGATGGACCCGGCGACGCGCGTGCAGGCCCGCGCCAAGCTGGCAGCGTTCAAGGCCAAGATAGGCTATCCCGACAGCTGGCGTGATTATTCGGCACTGACCGTGGTGCGCGGCGATGCGCTCGGCAATGCCCAGCGGGCCAGCGCCTTCCAATATGCCCGGCAGCTTGGCAAGCTGGGCCAGCCCATCGATCGCAGCGAATGGTCGATGACGCCGATGACGGTAAACGCCTATGCCAACCCGACCTGGAACGAGATCGTGTTCCCGGCCGCAATCCTGCAGGCACCGTTCTTCGATCCCAACGCCGATCCGGCGGTCAATTACGGTGGCATCGGACTCGTCATCGGGCACGAGATCAGCCATCATTTCGATGATCAGGGCCGCAAGTACGACAAGGACGGCAAGCTGAGCGACTGGTGGACGGCCGAGGACGTCAAGCGATTCACCGCGCTGACCGACAAGGTGGTGGCGCAATATGCGGCCTATGAACCGCTCGCCGGCAGCAAGGTAAACGGCGAACTGACGCTGGGCGAGAACATGGCCGATCTTGCCGGGCTGAATGTGTCGTATGATGCCTATCGCACTTCGCTGGTCGGCAAGCCGGCGCCGATCCTCGACGGCACCACAGGTGACCAGCGCTTTTTCCTCGGCTTCGCCCAGGTCTGGCGGCAGAAGTATCGCGATGCATCGCTGTTGCAGCAGCTGGTCACCGACCCGCACACGCCGGGGCATTTCCGCCCCTATGTGTCACGCAACGTCGATGCCTGGTACACGGCGTTCGACGTCAAGCCGGGCGAGAAGCTGTATCTGGCCCCAGCGGACCGCATCAAGGTCTGGTAAGAAGGTGGCGTGATCCCGGGCCTGGCCCGGGATGACCGGAATCGATCAGGCGGTTCCGACGCTGGCCCGGTACACTGCGCGCTTGGCGTCGAGCGGCACCAGTTTGCCGGCTTCTTCGAGGTGCCAGAAGGTCCAGCCGTTGCAACTCGGCAGGCCCTGCGCCGCGGCGCCGAGCTGGTGGATCGAGCCGGTCTTGGTGCCCATGCTCAGGGAGCCATCGGCGCGAACTTCGGCATGGTGACGCCGGTGCGGGTCGAACAACCGCGTGCCGGGACGCACCAACCCGGATTCGACCAGTGAGCCGAAGGGAATCCGCGTTTCGCCGCGCTTGCCTTGGGTAACCGCCATGTCGCCACCCGAGAGCGGCAACAGCCCGGAAATGCGCTGTTCCGCGACCTTGACGTATTTTTCCTCGCGCTCGATGCCGATCCACTGGCGACCCAGCAGCTTGGCGACCGCGCCGGTGGTGCCGGTACCGAAGAACGGATCGACGATGATGTCGCCAGGTTCGGTGCAGGCGAGCAGCACGCGGTAAAGCAGCGCTTCGGGCTTTTGCGTCGGGTGTGACTTGACGCCATCGGTCTTCAACCGCTCGCCGCCGGTGCAGATCGGGATCAGCCAGTCCGACCGCATCTGCAGTTCTTCGTTCATCGCCTTCATGGCGTGATAGTTGAAGCGATATTTGGAGGTTTCGGATTTCGACGCCCAGATCAGCGTTTCATGGGCATTGGTGAAGCGCGTGCCCTTGAAGTTCGGCATCGGGTTGGCCTTGCGCCAGACGATGTCGTTGAGAATCCAGTAGCCGGCGTCCTGCAAGGCAGCGCCGACGCGGAAGATGTTGTGATAGCTGCCGATCGTCCAGATCGCGCCATCGGGCTTCAGAATGCGCCGTGCCGCCTTCAACCAGGCGCGGGTGAATTCGTCATAGGTCGCATAGCTGGCGAACTTGTCCCAGTCGTCATCGACGGCGGCGACCTTGCCGCCTTCGGGGCGATGCAGATTGTGCGCCAGTTGCAGGTTATAGGGCGGGTCGGCGAAGACCAGGTCGACACTGCCTTCGGGCATGGCGTTCATGGCGTCGACACAGTCGCCCATGATGATGCGGTTGGTTTGCACTGCGGCGTCCTCGCTAATTCCACGTGGAATTGCCCATGAGTCATCGCCGAATCGCGGTCAAGCAGAAACGAATCGGCGTAGAGTCAAGGATTTGCGCCGATTCGCTTTCAAAGGACTCAAACGCGCTATAATTTGAGTCTCGTGTCGTCGGCACCCACCACCACTGGCGTGTTGCGCAAAAGACTCACGCTGGACTTTCTTCTTTCTCCCTGGCGCCAAGCCGCGCCCGCACCGGGGCAAAGCTCCGCCTGTGGTGCGCCGTCACCCCCAGCGCCGCCAGCCCACGCGCATGGGCGGCTGTGCCATAACCCTTGTTCGCCGCCCAGCCATAGCCCGGGCATTCGGCGTCAAGCGCGAGCATCAACCGGTCGCGCGTCACCTTGGCGATGATCGACGCCGCGCCGATGCTGCACGACTTGCCGTCACCCTTGACGATCGCCGTTGCCGCATGGCGCCAGCGCGGCAATTTGTTGCCATCGACCAGCACATGATCGACGCCGCAACCCAGCGCCGCCACAGCGCGCTCCATCGCCAGCATCGTTGCCCAATGGATGTTGAGCGTGTCGATTTCGGCGACACTCGCGATCCCGACGCCATACCGGGCGCACGCGAGCAGTTCGCCGTACAACCGCTCGCGAGCGATTTCGCTCAGTGTCTTGCTGTCGTTCAGACCTTTTGGAACACATGCCCGGTCAAGGATGACGGCGGCTGCGACCACTGGCCCGGCCCACGGACCGCGTCCTGCCTCGTCGACGCCGGCGACAATGCCCGTGTACTGGTCCTCGAAAACGAACGACGTCACGGCAGCGGATAAAACCCCAGCGGCCCGTGCCCGCCGCCAAAGCCAGGTGCGCGCGCAATGCCTTGCGCAACAAACGCCCGCGCCCGGATGACCGCAGCCTCCAGCGGCAGCCCCTGCCCCAGCCCGCACGCCAGCGCCGATGCCAGCGTGCAGCCGGTGCCATGCGTGTGCCGGCTGTCAACCCGCGCCGACGTGAACGCCTGGTGCCCGCCGCGCGTCACCAGCCAGTCGGTCAGTATGTTACCAGGCAGATGCCCGCCCTTTGCCAGCACGGCGCGCGGGCCGGCATTGAGCAACTCCTGCGCCGCGAGCAGCGCGTCGGCAGCATCCTCGATTTCGGTGCCGGTGAGTTCGGCCAGTTCGGGCGTGTTGGGCGTGATGACGCTCGCCAATGGCAGCAGGCGTTCGATCATCGCCTGCGCTGCGTCGTCATCGATCAGGCTGGCACCGCCCTTGGCGATCATCACCGGATCGAGCACGATCGGTACGGCAACTCCGGCCAGCGCATCGGCCACCGCGAACATGATTTCATACGACCCGAGCATGCCGATTTTTACCGCATCGACGCCGATATCGTCGATGCAGGCGCGCATCTGCGCCGCAACGATTTCGGGCGGAATGGCATGGATGGCACTGACCCCGAGCGTATTCTGCACGGTCACCGCCGTGATCGCCGTCATCGCATAGCCACCAAGGCAGGTCACCGCCTTGATGTCGGCCTGGATGCCAGCGCCGCCACCGCTGTCGGACCCGGCGATGATCATGATGCGCGCCGGCTTGTCACTCACGCCGCGACAACCGCCGCGCAAATCTCCTCGACGACCGCTTTCACCAGCGCCTTGTCGGCGCCTTCGGCCATCACCCGGATCACCGGCTCGGTACCCGACTTGCGAATCAGCAGCCGGCCATGACCGTTCAGCCGCGCCTCGCCGTCGGCGATCACCGCCTTGACGCGGGAATCCTCAAGCGGCGTGCCGGTAAAGCGCACGCTTTTCAGCAGCTGTGGCAGCGGATCGAACAAATGCAGCACTTCGCTGGCCGGTTTGCCGCTGGCGACCAGCGCCGCCAATACCTGCAACGCTGCCACCAACCCGTCACCGGTCGTCGAATGGTCGGCAAGGATGAGATGCCCCGATTGTTCGCCGCCGATGTTGAAACCGCCGGCGCGCATCGCCTCCAGCACATAGCGGTCGCCGACCCCAGCGCGGTGCAGCGCCAGGCCGCGCCCGGCCAGCCAATGTTCCAGCCCCAGGTTGGACATGACCGTTGCCACCAGCCCGCCGCCTTTCAACGTGCCGGCGTCCTGCGCCCGGCCGGTGACCAGCGCCATCAACTGGTCGCCATCGACGATCTGGCCCTTTTCATCGACGACGATCAACCGGTCGGCATCACCATCGAGCGCGATGCCGATATCGGCGCCGGTTTCCAGCACGCGCATCTGCAGCGCTCGGGGGTGGGTGGAGCCGATTGCATCGTTGATGTTGAAGCCATTGGGCTTGACCCCGATCGCATCGACTTCGGCGCCCAGTTCCCACAGCGCTTCAGGCGCCACGGCATAGGCAGCGCCGTGCGCGCAATCGATGACGATCTTCAGGCCATCGAGCCGCATGTCTTCGGGAAACGTCGCCTTGGCGAAGTGGATATAGCGGCCGCGCGCGTCCTCGATGCGCCGCGCCCGGCCGATGGCGCGGGGTTCGGCCAGCGCCACATCGGCATCGATCATCGCTTCGATCTCTGCCTCGTCGGCATCGGACAGCTTGTAGCCATCGGGACCGAACAGCTTGATGCCATTGTCCTGATAGGCGTTGTGGCTGGCGGAGATCATCACGCCGAGGTCGGCACGCAGCGACCGCGTCAGCAGCGCCACCGCCGGCGTCGGGATCGGGCCGCACTGAATGACATCCATGCCGACCGAGGTGAACCCGGCGGTCAGCGCCGATTCCATCATGTAACCCGACAGCCTTGTATCCTTGGCGATGACCACCCGGTGCTTGTGGCTGCCGCGCAGGAAGCGTGTGCCGGCGGCCTGGCCGACCTTCATGGCGATGGCAGCGGTCATCGGCGCGGAATTCGTCAGGCCGCGGATGCCGTCTGTACCGAAATATTTGCGGGTCATGCGATCAGGCTTTCGCGAAGGTTTCGTGACATGCCCCGGCTTCTACGCTTGTCGGATTGGCTTGTCGAAGCCCGGCAGCTAGACTTTGTATCGAAAAGGAACGTTGCATGCAGACGCGGCAGTTGGGAACGCAAGGCCTGGTGGTTTCGGCGCTGGGGCTCGGCTGCATGGGAATGGCCGGCACCGGGGGGCAGGCCGCGATGTATGGCGTAGTCGATATCGACGAAGCCGTGGCCACGGTGCACCGCGCGCTCGATATCGGCATCAATTTCTTCGACACTGCCGAGGTTTACGGCCCCTTCCTCAACGAGGAACTCGTCGGCCGCGGCTTGGCAGGCCGGCGCCACAACGCAATCATCGCCACCAAGTTCGGCTTCAAGCTGGTCGATGGCAAGGTCGTCGGCGTCGATTCGCGTCCCGAAAATGTCCGCGCCGTGGCCGAAGCCAGTTTGAAACGCCTCGGCACCGACCATATCGACCTGTTCTACCAGCACCGCGTCGACCCGTCGGTGCCCATCGAGGACACTGTCGGCGCGATGGCCGACTTGGTCAGCGCCGGCAAGGTGCGCTTCCTCGGGCTTTCCGAAGCCGGCCCGGCCACCATTCGCCGCGCCCATGCCGTCCACCCGATCAGCGCCTTGCAATCCGAATGGTCGCTGTGGGAACGCGGCGTGGAGGACGAGATTGCGCCGCTGTGCGCCGAACTCGGCATCGGTTTCGTGCCCTATTCGCCGCTTGGTCGCGGCTTCCTCACCGGCCAGCAACCGCGCGCCGAAGACTTGCCCGACAGCGACTATCGCAAGAAGGACCCGCGCTACCAGGGCGCCAACTACGACGCCAACATGGCCGCCGTCGCCATCGTCAAGGGCGTCGCCGCCGCGCATGGTGCGACCGCGGCGCAGGTCGCGCTGGCATGGCTACTCGCCAAGGGTCAAAGCGTCGTGCCGATTCCCGGCTCGAAGCGTCGGGTAACGCTGAACGACAATGCCGGCGCCGCCGCCCTGGCGCTCACCGCCGCCGATGTGGCGGCGCTTGATGCCGCACTCCCACCCGGTACGACAGCGGGCGATCGTTATGGATCAAAGGCGATGATGGCGATGGTGCGGCTATAGGGTCATCGCGCGTTGGTCGTCGTCGCCGCCATCGCCAGCGCCGCATCGAGACCGACATCCAGTTTGCTGGTCAGCGACTTGCGCTGCACCGCGCTCGGTTCCAGGTCGAGCGCCGCCCGCCAGCGGAAGCGCGCCTCGATCCGCCGGCCGACCTGCCACAGCGCATCGCCGAGATGCTCCGTCACCGTCGGGTCGGTCGGCTCCAGCGCCTGCGCCTTTTCCAGCGATGCCACCGCATCGGCAAATTTGCCCTGCCGGTACTGGCTCCAGCCGAGCGAATCGATGATGCCGCCATCGCCGGGACGCAATTTCGCGGCGCGCTCGATCAAGATAGCCGCCTCGGTCGCGGTTGCCGGCGTGGGCTCCCGGTCGAGCATCGAATAGCCCAGATAGTTGAGCACCACCGGTTCGTCGGGCGACCGCAGCAGCGCCTCGCGCAGATCCGCCTCGGCGCGCGGCCAGTCGCCACCGCGTTCGAACATGCTGCCACGTAGGAAGAACAACCCCCAGCCGGCATTCGCCTCACCGGTGACGGCCAGTGCCTGGCCATAAGCGGTGGCCGCATCAGCAAAACGATCGGCGCGGCGGTGCCAATCGCCAAGGCGCGTCCAGTCATCAGCGCTAGCCGCCGGCGCCGTGACTGCGGCCTTTAGCACGGCACCCGCATCATCGCCGCGGCCCAGCGCCTCCAGCACTTCGGCACTCCGCAGCCGTGCTGCCACTGCCAGCGCATCGCCCGGCGGTACCTGGGCATAGGCCAGCAGCGCCGAATCGCGCTGCCCAGTGCGCGCCAGCACATCGCCGCAGATCAGCCAGGTCGCCATCACATCGGGGGCGAGGAACGTGCCGACACGTCCGAACAGCAGCGCCAGTGGCACCGGTTGCTCGCGGGACAGGTCCGAGGCGAGCCTGGCCGCCATCCAGCCGATGCCGCGCCGCGGGTCGGGCGCCAGCGCGCCGATGCGCTTTCCGGCTTCCAGCCGCCGCCGCGCCGCGACAAGCGTTGGGTCATCACCCTGCAAAAGTTTCAGCGCGCCCGCCCGGTCTCCGCCCTGCGCCAGCGCGTCGGCCTCGCCCTGCCGCAAAAAGGTGATGCCCGCACCGGTGCCGGCGCGCAGTTCGGAATAAGCGGCCGCTGCCTCGGCCCATTGCCCGGTGGCGGCCAGCATATGGGCACGCTGCTCTACAACATATGACCGCGCAAAGCCGCTGAACGCCGCCGGGTCGAGCGCCGCCAGCGCCTCGACCGGTTTGCCGCGG
This sequence comes from Polymorphobacter sp., assembly GCA_049318305.1. Taxonomy (GTDB): domain Bacteria; phylum Pseudomonadota; class Alphaproteobacteria; order Sphingomonadales; family Sphingomonadaceae; genus Sandarakinorhabdus. Next base: position 30,411 of record JBMOGO010000012.1, on the reverse strand, counting down.
CCGAACAGGGTCCAGGCATCGACGATCGGGGCGACGACGGCAGCATAGCCCGCCGTGGCGATGCCGGATTTGGCGATCGCCACGCCGGTCCAGTCCTTGCGCAGCACGGCATCGGTCAGGCGCAGCATCGCCACATCGGAATCAGCGTCGCCCTCGGCGGTCAGTTGGCGCGCCAGATCGGTCGCCAATACGCGATCGCCAGACGCGAGCGCGGTTTCGAAGGTGCGCCGGGTCAGTGCCTGGCGGCCGGGGTCCTGCGAACGCGCCAGGTCGAAATAGCGGGCTGCCTTGCTCAATTCGTCATCGGCAAAGGCATAGCGGCCGAGCACATAGCCATGCAGCGGCGAATCCGGCTGGCGCGGCTCGGTCTGGCGGGCGCCGCTTGCGGTTGCGGCGAGCAGCAGGAGGACGGGGAGGACGCGGTACATGGCGGGGAGAGTGGCGCGGAAGTGGGGCAGAGTCGACTCTACTTCCCTCTCCCCTTGCGGGAGAGGGCGACTCAACGCGCTTGCGATGAGCGGGGTGAGGGGTCGGTGTTCGGGGTTCACTTGAAAGAAAAGTAAGCAAGGGCATGGGCAAAGCCCATGCTGACGTCGGACGAGTTCGGCCGGCGGAGGGCCGACCGCCTCGCCGGCCGAGCTTGCGCCTGTCGGCGCGCAGCAATGCTGCGCGCTCGCGGCGCTGCGCTACATATTCGGATAGTTCGGCCCGCCGCCGCCCTCAGGCACCACCCAGGTAATATTCTGCGACGGGTCCTTGATATCGCACGTCTTGCAGTGGACGCAGTTCTGCGCGTTGATCTGGAAGCGCGGTTCCTCGGTTTCCAGCCCCACCACCTCATAAACGCCTGCCGGGCAATACCGCTGCGCCGGCTCCGCCCATTCCGGCAAGTTGATCCGGATCGGCACCGTGGGGTCCTTCAGCGTCAGGTGGATCGGCTGATCTTCCTCGTGGTTGGTGTTCGACAGGAAAACGCTGGTCAGCTTGTCGAAACTATAGACGCCATCGGGCTTGGGATAATCGATCGGCTTGGAGTCCGCGGCCTTTTTGAGCGATTTGTAATCGGGGTGGTTCTTCATCGTGAACGGCAGGCCATAGCCCAGATATTCCATCCACATCGTCACTCCGGCCAGCCCGGTACCGACGAAATTGCCGTATTTTTCCACCAGCGGCAGCGTATTGCGCACCATCTTCAGTTCGTCATGCACCCAGCTTTTCTTGTAGGCGGCGCCATAGGCGACCAGCTCGTCGCTGCCGCGCTGGCTTGCGATGGCGTCGACGACGGCTTCGGCGGCCATCATGCCGGTCTTCATCGCGGTATGGCTGCCCTTGATGCGCGGCACGTTGACGAAGCCGGCGCTGCAGCCGATCAGCGCGCCGCCCGGGAAGGTCAGTTTCGGCACCGATTGCCAGCCGCCATCGTTGATGGCTCGTGCGCCGTATGACACGCGGCGGCCGCCCTCCAGGATCGCCTTGATCGCCGGATGCGTCTTCCAGCGCTGGAATTCATCGAACGGTGACAGATAGGGGTTGGCGTAGTTGAGCCAGACCGAGAAGCCGAGCGCCACCTGGCCATTGGCCTGATGATAGAGGAAGCCGCCGCCATTGGCATCGGTCAGCGGCCAGCCCTGGGTATGGGTGACAAAGCCCGGAACATGCTTTTCGGCCGGAATGTCCCACAATTCCTTCAGACCGATCCCGTAAATCTGCGGCTGGCTGTCCTTGGCGAGATCAAAATGCTTGATCAGCTGCTTCGACAGATGGCCGCGCACGCCTTCGGCAAAGAAGGTGTATTTGGCATGGAGCTCGAGCCCCGGCTGCCAGCTGTCCTTCTTGGTGCCATCGCGGGCGATGCCCATGTCGCCCGTCGCGACGCCCTTCACCGAGCCATCGTCGTTCCACAATATTTCGGCAGCGGCAAAGCCGGGGAAAATCTCGACGCCCAGCGCTTCGGCCTGCCCGGCGAGCCAGCGGCACAGATTGCCGAGCGACACGGTGTAGCAGCCCTTGTTGTTCATGAATGGCGGCATCAGCGCGTGCGGGAATTCGGTCTTCTTGGTTTCCGACAGGATCCAGTGATGGTTCTCGATCACCGGCACCGTCATCGGGCTGTCGAGATCGCGCCAGTTCGGCAGCAACTCGTCGAGCGCCTTGGGGTCGACGACCGCGCCTGACAGGATGTGCGCGCCGATCTCCGAGCCCTTTTCCAGGATGCAGACCGAAAGCTCCAGCCCCTTGTCCGCCGCTACCTGTTTGGCGCGGATCGCCGCGGCCAGGCCCGCCGGCCCGCCACCGACGATTACCAAATCATAGGGCATGGATTCTCTGTCAGTCATGGTGCCGCCTTCGCTTAGTCATCACTTCGCCTTCGTTGCAACCCCGCCGACAGGCCGCGATCGCCGATGTGTCGATCACACCGTCGCGTCTTTGCCATCGTTCACCAGATACGGAAGCCTGGCGGACTTGACCAGTGGGCGCGCCGCCGCATGATGGCAAAGTGCAACAGACATTGACACAATCTTCCGCCGCGTTGGCGCTGGCATCTTGCGATGCGTCGGCGCTGGCATCTAGCGATGCGTCGGCGCTGGCCTGGCTGGTTGGCGCGGGCGTCGATACGCTGGTTTCCGATACGCCGCGCAACTGGCTGGCACCGCCGGTCGCAGCGCCAATGCGGGCGCCGGTGATGCAGCGACCGACGGCCGCGCCTGTCGCCGCTGCCGCCGCCCCTGCCAGCATTGCGCCCGATATCGCTGCCGCCACAGATCTTGCTGCGCTGGACATTCTGTTGCGGGATTTCGCGCATCCGCTGCGCCGCGTAGATGTGTCTCCGCAACTGCTCACCGGCGCCATCGACAGCGGCGTGGTCGTGCTTGGCGACCACCCCGACGCTGCCGATACCCCGGCGGGGCTGTTAGCGATGCGCATGCTCGCTGCCATCGGTATCGCGGCCGGCGGCTGCGCGCACGCGCACCTGATCCCCTGGTCGACACCCGGCGCCCGGCCGGCACGGGATGATGAAATCGCTGCCTTTGCACCCTTCCGGCGGCGCGCGCTGGCGCTGGCGCGACCCCGGCTGATTCTGGCCTTTGGCGACCGCGCCGCCGCGCTGTCAGGTGCGGCCAGAGGCCTCGCGTCGACACGCGGCAAGTGGCAGGCCGTCGACGATGTCCCGATGCTGGCGACGTTTCACCCACGCACGCTGCTGGCGCAACCCGAGTTGAAGCGTCTCGCCTGGGCCGATTTGCAGGCCTTTGCCGCGCGGATCAACACGCCATGATGACTCGCACACTCATCGCCGTTCTGCTGGTCAGCGCTTCATCGGGCCATGCTGCCGCGGAACAGTCGGCGGTCACGCCCCCCGGCGATTCGGTCCTGACGGTTACCGCGCAGCGTCCCGGCATCACCGCCCGCCAGCGCGCCGTGCCGCCGCAACTGTCCCCGACCGATCGCGCTGCCTATGGCCAGATCTTTCGCGATATCGAGGCGGGTCGTTATGGCCGCGCCGAAGACGGCCTTGCCGCGGTCGGCAATGGCTTGCTGACCGAATCCGCCCGCGCGCAATTGATGATCGCACGCGGCACCGGCAAGCTCAGTCGCGGCGAACTGGCGACCTGGCTGACCGCCTATCGCGACCTGCCGCAGGCGGCACGCATCGCCCAGATGGCGGCAAAGCTGCCTGGCGCCGATGAAGCGCCGCTGCCGCTGTTGCCGATCGCGCGGCCGTTTCGCCGCGCCAGCGCTGCCGTACCGCTCGATTCCAACCCCGCCGACAGCGCGTTCGGCACCACCCTCAAGCTCTTGCTCGCCGCCGATCGCAACGCCGAAGCCGAAGCGCGCTGGCAGTCGGACGCTGGATCGCTGTCCCCCGCGGCCCGGGCGCAATGGGCGCAGCGCATTGCCTGGAGCTACTACGGGCAGAATGACAATGCCGCCGCGCTGCGTCTTGGCCTCGAAGCTGCCAAGGGTCCTGCCTATGGCGCGGGCCAATGGCCGGCGCAGGGGGCGTGGACGGCAGGCCTCGCCGCCTTCCGCACCGGGCAATATGATGCTGCCGCTCGGGCGTTCGATCTGGTGGCGACCAAATCCCCGACGGGTGACGCCGCCGCGGCCGCTGCCTTCTGGGCTAGCCGTGCGCATCTGGCAGCGGGCCGACCCGAGCAGGTCGCCGAACGGCTGGAAGCGGCAACGCGCAACCCGAACGGCTTTTACGGACTGCTGGCGCGGCGGATGCTTGGCCTCGCCCCGGTGCAGGACTGGGCCGAACCGGACTTCATCACCGCCGACTGGAACCATCTGAAAACCGTCCCCGGTGCCAAGCGCGCGGCGGCGCTGATCGAAATCGGCCAGATCGGGCTGGGCGATCGCGAACTGCGCCATCTGGCGCAGACCGCGCCGGAAGCTGATTATCCGGCGCTGCTGCGCCTTGCTGCGCGTCTGGGTCTGCCGGCGACGCAATATCAACTGGCAGTGCGGCCCCCGGTCGGCATCGAAGCGCCGCTTTCGGCACGCTATCCGGCGCCGGACTGGGTGCCGGCGCGTGGCTGGCGAGTCGATCGCGGACTGGTCTTTGCCCATGCCTTGCAGGAATCGACCTTCGTCACCGCGATCACGTCAAAGGCCGGCGCCAAGGGCATCATGCAGTTGATGCCGGCCACCGCGAAGCTGGTAACCGCCAGCATGGCCGATCTGGCCGAAGCTGCCGGCGCCTCGCGTGACCTTGGCGACCCTTCGTTCAACATCGAAGTCGGCCAGACCTATATGGAGGCGCTGCGCGACATGGGGTTGACGCAAGGGCTGCTGCCCAAGGTCGTTGCCGCCTATAATGCCGGGCCGGGGTCGGTGCAGAAATGGAATGCGACGCTGGATGATCGCGGCGACCCGCTGCTGTTCATCGAATCGATCCCGTTCAAGGAAACCCGCCACTATGTCGAAGTGGTGCTGCGCAATTTCTGGATGTACCAGATGCGCGACGGCGTGAAGCCGGCGAGCATGGAGGCGCTTGCCGCCGGGCTGTGGCCGAAATTCCCCGGTTCGCCGGGAGAAGCCGGCGTGAGGCGCACAGCACAACCGCTGCCGGTGCGCACCGCGCCGATCATCCCCACCCTGCCGGTCGCGCCGAACCTGCGCATCGACGATGATGACGATGTGACGGTGGCAACGGGAAGCTGAATCCCCTAGCCTGCCGCCATGCCCATCGACGAAACCCGCACCTTTCTGCCCATCCGCATCGCGGTGCTGACCGTGTCCGACACCCGTAATGCCGCCGATGACCGGTCGGGCGACACGTTGGTCGATCGCATTACCGCTGCCGGCCACAATGTCGCCGCCCGCGCCATCATCAAGGACGAGGTGCCGCTGCTCGTCGCACAGTTCATTGCCTGGATCGACGACCCCGCCATCGATTGCATCATCTCGACCGGCGGCACCGGCGTCACCGGCCGTGACGTGACCCCTGAGGCGCTGGCGCAGGTACAGGAGAAGGACATCCCCGGGTTCGGCGAGCTGTTCCGCTGGCTCAGCTTTCAATCGATCGGCACCTCGACCATCCAGTCCCGCGCCTGTGCCGGCGTGTCGCGCGGCACCTATATCTTCGCCCTGCCCGGCTCGACCGGTGCGGTAAAGGACGGTTGGGACGGCATATTGAAGGACCAGCTCGACAGCCGCCACCGCCCCTGCAACTTCGTCGAATTGATGCCGCGCCTCAGGGAACGCTAGCCACCGGAGCATAACCTGCCATCGTGGCAGCATGTCGCTTCCGCTCGAATCATCGGCCTTCAAGGATATCGTCGTCGTCCTCGGTGCTGCCGGGCTGGTCATCCCGGCCTTTGCGGCGCTGCGCATCTCGCCAGTGGTCGGCTTCATCCTTGTCGGCATCGGCGTCGGTCCGTTCGGGCTCGGCAGCCTGGTCGCGGACTATCCCGGCCTCGCCAACGTCACCATCTCCAATGCCAAGGCGCTGTCGGCCCCCGCCGAAATGGGCATTGCAATGCTGCTGTTTGCGCTCGGGCTGGAGCTTTCAGTCGAACGGCTGCGCACCATGCGGCGGTTGGTGTTCGGCCTGGGCGCCGCGCAACTCGCCGGGTGCAGCGTCATGCTCGCGCTGCTGCTGCTGCCGTTCAGCCTGGGACTGTCCACCACGCTGGTAATCGCCGTCGCCCTGGCGCTCTCGTCCACCGCTGTCGGGTTGCAGATGCTCAGCGCCAGTGGCCGCATGGGCAGCCAGGCCGGCCGCACCGCCTTTGGTATCCTGTTGTTCCAGGATATCGCCATTGCACCTTTACTGCTGCTGTTCAGCGCTGGCACGGCAGCGGGCGGTTTTTTCGCCAGTATCGCCATCAGCCTGCTCGCCATAGGTGGCATCGTGCTGACTGGCTGGTTGCTGGTGCCGCCATTGTTTCTGCAGGCGGCACGCACCCGCCGACCCGAGCTGTTCCTGGCGGCAGCGCTTGTCGTGTTGATCGGCAGCGCTGCCGTTTCGACGAGCGTCGGCCTGTCGCCGGCAGTCGGGGCGCTGGTGGCCGGCATCATGCTTGCCGAAACTGATTATCGCCGCCAGATCGAAGCCGCCATTGCCCCCTTCCAGGGCCTGCTTATCGGGGTGTTCCTGATCTGGATCGGCATGCAGCTCGATCTTGGTGCCGTGGCGGCCCGGCCTCTGCTTATCATCGGCGGCGTCGTTGCGGTCTGCGCCGTCAAGGCGCTCACCATGCTGACGATCCTGCGCCGCTCTGGTCGCGGCCGCGGCGTGGCCGCCCATATCGCGCTGCTGCTCGCGGCACCGTCGGAAACCAGCTTGATCATGTTGGCGGCGGCGACCACTGCCGGGCTGGTGGGCGGCACCATCGGCAGCACGGTGCTGCTCATCACCGGCTTGTCGCTGGCGATCGCGCCGTTGCTGGGGCTTGCCGGACAACATCTGGAACACCGCTTCGGCCCCGACCGCGAATCCACGCCAGTGGTTGAGCCAACGTCCAAGGGCCGCACTGTCATCATCGGTTTCGGTCGCGTCGGCCGGCTGGTCGCGGCCATGCTGGAGACGCATGACCAGCCCTATCTTGCGGTCGACAGCGACCCGGACGAAGTCATCCGGCTAAGACTCGCCGGCAAGCCGGTGGTCTATGGCGATGCGCGGCGGCCGGAACTTCTGGATGCGCTGTCGCTGGAAACGGCGAGCGCCGTGGTGTTGACCATCGATGCGGCCCAAAGCCTCGACACGCTGGTGCGCTTGATCCGCGAACGCCATCCGGATTTGTGCGTGGTGGCGCGCGCCCGCGATGCCGATCATGCCTCGCGGCTCTATGCGCAGGGCGTCACCGATGCAGTGCCCGAAACGGTGGAATCGAGCCTGCAACTCGCCGAAGCGCTGCTCGTCGACCTCGGCGTACCGATGGGACCGGTGATAGCCTCCATCCACGAAAAGCGCGCCGAATTGCGCGGCCGCATTCGGGGCAGCCGGACGGGCACGCCGCGGCCCAGCCTGTCCCGCCGCCGCCGGAGCGCCCCTGAAAAGCCCTGATTACTTCGTCGAAGGGTTCGACGCGTTCTGCTTCTTGGGCTTTTCTGCCTTCGGCTTGCGGGTTTCTTTGTTCGATTTCGCCTGACCCTTGGCCATCATGCTCTCCTGTGCGCTGGATGGTGCAGCCTAGCGGACAGCGTCGCACCGCGACACTGCAATTTCATGTTGCAAAGCAACAACAAGACTTGGCGGCGCCGCGGCCAGTCGTTAAGCCGGTCCGGCGCTGCGCAGGAACCACTGGACGCCGATGAAGAATGCCGTAGCAGGGATCGTCCAGCGCCTCCGCAGCTATGCCGAGAGCAACCCGAGCATCCCCGAAACCGTTGCCGCCTTTGCCATCAAGCTGGTCGGCGCCATGCTCAGCTTCGGCTTCAGCTTCCTGGTCGCCCGCCATCTCGGCGCCGCCGGCAGTGGCAGTTACGCTCTGGCGCTGACGACCGCGACCTTCGCCGCCGGTATCTCTCTGCTCGGGCTCGACTATGTATTGCTGCGCACGATGGCCGGCGATGTGCGGGAAGGCAATCTTGCGGCGGCCCGCGGTGCCGCGCGCACGACGCTGCTGGTCTCGGCGCTGGCGGCGATCATCATCGGCGGCATCGTCGCCGGCGTGGGTGCGCCGTTGCTGGCGTTGGCGGTGCAGCGCGGGCTTGATCAATCGATCGTCTATCTGGCTGCCATCGCCGTGTTGCCGATCACCATCAACCGTGTCGCCGTAGCCGCTTTGCGCGGCAGCGGCGGCGTGCTGGCGGCGCAATGGCTGGAAGGCCCGCAGGCAATGCTGATCTCGGTCGCCGTGCTGCTCATCGCCATCACCGGCAATATCGCCGTCGATGCCTTTGATGTCGTACTGCTGTATTTCAGCACCGTCGTCGTCTGCGCTGCGCTGGCGTGGCTGGTCTATGCCCGAAAAGCTCGCGCCTGGCCGGTCGCGGCACCCACGACCGCGCTGCCAATGATCGCGCAGGGCTGGCGCATTTCACTGGTGGTGCTCAGCCGGCTGGTGCTCGACTGGGCGGTGCTGCTCAGCCTGGGGGCGTATTATTCCACCTTCGAAGTCGGGCAGTTTCGCACGGCGTGGCAGATTTCGGCGCTGATCATGCTGCTGGTATCGACCTTCGACACCGTCGCTGGCCCGCGCATCGCGGCGGCCTGGCGGGTGGGCGATATCGCCAATATCCGCAGCCTGATCCGCCAGTCGGTTTTTGCCATGCTGTTGATGTCGTCACCACTGTTCGTGATCGCGCTGGGTTTCCCCGAATGGGCGCTGGGACTGTTCGGTCCGGAGTTTGTCGCCGGCGCGCCGGCGCTGCGCATCCTGGCGCTGGGTCAGCTGGTCAATGTCGTGTCAGGGCCGATTGGCACGGTCATGCTGATGACCGGGCAGGAGCGCACCTCGCTTTACGTCGCAATGTTCAGCATCGCGGTGCTGCTGGTGCTCTGCTTTACCTTGATCCCGGCGTTCGGACTGATCGGTGCGGCGTTGACCACGTCGATCATCATCGGCTCGCGGACGATCGTCAGCTATCTGCTCGTCCGCAAATCGCTGCGCCTGCCCGGCTGAAAGCCATGAAAAAAGGCCGCCCCGCGCTGCGGGACGGCCCTTTTCATCCAGTCGAGATGGTCAGGCTGCCTTGTCGGTGACCAGCAAACGCACCGGCTGCTTGGTGCCGGCAACAACGTCCTGGTCGACGAGAATCTCCTCGACGCCCTCCATCCCGGGCAATTCGAACATGGTATCGAGCAGGATCGATTCCATGATCGAGCGCAGCCCGCGCGCGCCGGTCTTGCGTTCGATGGCGCGCTTGGCGATCGCGGCCAGCGCATCGGTCTGGAAGGTCAGCTTCATGCCCTCCATCTCGAACAGCCGGGCATATTGCTTCGACAGCGCGTTCTTGGGCTCGGTCAGGATCTTGACCAGCGCCGCCTCGTCGAGGTCTTCCAGCGTCGCGATGACCGGCAGACGCCCGATGAATTCCGGAATCAGGCCGAACCGCAGCAGATCCTCGGGCTCGCACTTCATCAGCAGCTGGCCGACACGGCGTTCGTCGGGTGCCGCGACGTGTGCACCGAACCCGATCGACTTGCCCTGCAAACGGTCGCCGATGATCCGGTCGAGGCCGCTGAAGGCGCCGCCGCAGATGAACAGGATGTTCGTCGTATCGACCTGCAGGAATTCCTGCTGCGGATGCTTGCGCCCACCCTGCGGCGGCACGGAGGCGGTGGTGCCCTCCATGATCTTGAGCAGCGCCTGCTGGACGCCTTCGCCCGACACGTCGCGGGTGATCGACGGATTGTCGGCCTTGCGCGAAATCTTGTCGATTTCATCGATATAGACAATGCCGCGCTGCGCCCGCTCGACGTTATAGTCGCTCGCCTGCAACAGCTTCAGGATGATGTTCTCGACGTCTTCGCCGACATAGCCGGCTTCGGTCAGCGTCGTCGCATCGGCCATGGTGAACGGCACATCGAGGATGCGCGCCAGTGTCTGGGCGAGCAGCGTCTTGCCGCAACCTGTCGGCCCGACGAGCAGGATATTCGACTTGGCGAGTTCGACTTCGCTGCCCTTGCCGCCATGATTGAGGCGCTTGTAGTGATTATGCACTGCCACCGACAGCACGCGCTTGGCATGCATCTGGCCGATCACATAGTCATCGAGCACCTTGCAGATCTCACGCGGGGTCGGCACGTCGCCGGCCTTCTTGACCAGCGCCGTCTTGGTTTCCTCGCGGATGATGTCGTTGCACAGCTCGACGCATTCATCGCAGATGAACACCGTCGGCCCGGCAATGAGCTTGCGAACCTCATGCTGGCTCTTGCCGCAGAAGCTGCAATAGAGCGTGCTCTTCGAATCGCCCCCACTCAGCTTGGTCATGATTTTCCTCTCTCGCGCGGTTGCGAGTGTAGCTTTGCATCTACGTCCACCGCAAGGGCATGGACGCATTCTCTTGTAACAGCAATGAAACACGCCCCGGTCGGCAACAGCCTTGCCGAAGAACCGGGGCTGATTCGCGTCACGCCGCCTTCAACGCCTCGGCGTCGGTCGGCAACGGGCGCTTTTCGGCGACTTCATCGATAAGGCCGAATGCCTTGGCTTCCTCGGCGCTGAGGAACTTATCGCGTTCCATGGCGCGCTCGATGGTGTCGAGGTCCTGGCCGGTGTGCTTGACGTACAATTCGTTAAGCGCATGACGGACACGCAGGATCTCGCGCGCCTGGATTTCGATGTCGGTCGCCTGGCCCTGGGCGCCGCCTGACGGCTGATGGACCATGATGCGCGAGTTCTTCAGCGCGACGCGCATCCCCGGTTCGCCGGCGGCGAGCAGGAAACTGCCCATCGATGCTGCCTGCCCGACGCAGACAGTGCCGACCTTGGGGCGGATGTACTGCATCGTGTCATAGATCGACATGCCCGCCGTGATCACCCCGCCCGGCGAGTTGATGTACATGAAGATGTCCTTCTTCGGATTTTCCGATTCGAGGAACAGCAGCTGGGCAACGATCACCGAGGCCATATGGTCCTCGACCTGGCCGGTGACGAAAACGATGCGTTCGCGCAGCAGGCGCGAGTAGATGTCGAACGAGCGTTCCCCGCGGTTGGAGGTCTCGATGACCATGGGGATGAGGCCGGCGTGGATGTCGAGCATGAAGAACCTTTCCGTGACCCCGTCAACGTCGGACGTTTGGCGGCGAAGTTCAAGAGGGCGAATTGCGGCAGGTGCGTCAAGGCCGCGCGGCGACCTGTTTAACCTGACATCCAGGTCTTGACCCAGGACCCAGTTTTCTTCTGCACGCTTGCCAGAAAAGCTGGGTCCCGGGTCGATCCCGGGATGACACATCAGGATTTTACTCGGCGGTCTTCTTGGCCCGCTTCGGCTTCGGTGCCGCTTCGGCTGCCGCGGCTTCAGCCGGCGCCTCGGCCTTGGCGGCCTTGGGCTTCGCAGCCTTCTTCACGGGCGCTGCCGCAACCGGCTCGGGAACAGCTTCAACGGTTTCGACCGGCGCCGCCTTGGCCTTGACTGCCTTCTTCGGCTTGGCAGGTGCATGGTCATGGCCGCAATCAGGGCCATGGACATGGCCTGGCTGACCATGATCGTGCACATGCGCCGAACCCGGCGTCTCGTCTTCGTCCTCGATCGCGGCTTCCAGATCGGCGCGAGTCACGCTGCGCTCGGTGATTTCGGCCTTCGACAGCAGGAAATCGACCACCTTGTCTTCATACAGCGGCGCGCGCAGCTGGGCGGCTGCCATCGGGTTCTCCTGGAAGAACTTGACGACCTTCTGCTGTTCGCCGGGGTATTTGGCGGCTTCCTGGCCGATCAGCCGGTTCATTTCCGGCTGGCTGACCGTGATGCTGTTGCGCTGGCCGATTTCGCTGAGCAACAGCCCGAGGCGGACACGGCGTTCGGCGATGCGGCGATAATCCTCCCGCTCGGCTTCGATCTGGGCACGGGCAGCAACCGGATCGGCATCCTGCGCGGCTTCCTGCTCCAGCTGGCCCCAGATCTGGTCGAATTCGCCATCCACCATGGTCGCCGGCACTTCGAAATCATGGCGCGACGCCAGCGTATCGAGCAGCTTGCGCTTCATATGAGTGCGGGTCAGCCCGCCGAGTTCGGCATCGAGCTGATCCTTGAGGATTTCCTTGAGCGCATCGAGCGAATCGATGCCGAAGCCCTTGGCGAATTCATCGTCGAACTTGGTTTCCACCGGGGTTTCGACACCCTGCACGACGCAGGCGAATTCGGCCGGTTTGCCCTTCAGATAGGCAACATTGTAGTCGTCGGGGAACGTCACCTTGACGGTGCGTTCGTCGTTCGCCTTGGCACCGATCAGCTGGTCTTCGAATCCGGGGATCAATTGACCGGAACCGATGGTGACCTTCATCCCCTCGCCCTTGCCGCCGTCGAACAGCTCGCCGTCGACACGGCCTTCGAAATCGATGACCACCGTATCACCAGTCTTGGCCTTGTACTTTGCGGCGGCCGGCTCGGTGCGCTGCATCTGACCGGCGAGGCGGGTAAGCGCTTCGTCCATGGCGGCGCTGTTGTCGCCAACGATCAGCTTTTCGAGCTCAAGGCCGTCGATCTTAATGTCGTCGACAGTCGGCAAAACTTCCATCGCCACCTTAAAGCCGACATCGCCTTCGCTACCGTCGCCATCGAGATCGACCTGGGGCTGGTTGGCCGGGCGCAGCTTGTGCTCCGCCAGCAGCTGCTGGACGCCATCGTTCACCGCTGCCTGAAGCGCTTCGCCGCGCAGCGCTTCGCCGTGCATCTTGCGCACCAGATTCGGCGGCACCTTGCCGGGGCGAAAGCCGGGCATGCGGATGGTTTTGGATACTTCGGCGAGCCGGGCATCGACGCGCGCGGCAAGCGCTGCCGCCGGAATGACCAGCGAATACTCGCGGCGAAGGCCCTGATTCAACGTTTCGGCGATCTGCATGTCTGTCTGTCTCGTTCTTTCCGGCTCTGGCCGTGCAGGCTTGCTGGTGCGGGCGAAGGGACTCGAACCCCCACGTCTTTCGACACTGGTACCTAAAACCAGCGCGTCTACCAATTCCGCCACGCCCGCTGAGGAGTGAAGCGCGCGTCTATAGCAACGTCAGGGGGTGGCGCAAGGCTGGCAGTGATTACCAGCCAAAACCGGCAATATCAGGCGATGCCGAGCGTGCCCAGCGTCGAGCCGAAACTGAACGCCATGATGCCAGCCAGCGTAAGCTGGACGAACTTGCGGTTACGCCCGCTGTTCATGAAGCGATTGATCACCGAATCATCGCGCTTACCGCGAGTCGCCCACACCATGAGGGCGATCCATAGGGCAAAGGAAAACAGCGACGCGACATTCAGCATCGCCAGCGTGCGACGTTCGGGGTGGCGGTCGACATAGGCGATGACTGCCGGCAGGAAGTTGAAGACGACCAGGAAGACAAAAACCGTCCAAAGAATCCAGAAGGTCATGTCATTCATCGCCAGCATCCCCTTACTCCCACAGGCAGGATTACGGCGACTCGCCGCACGAGAGTCAACGGCCGAAAGTCGAATTGGCTGCATTTGTAGGCGATACCGGCCCGATTCCGCTGTTTACGACCTGTTAATGACCGCGAAAGCTCTGAAACCCCGATCCGGAACGACTCACCCGGTGCCAATCCAGGCGCGTAACACCAGCGAAACAGCCGCCACGCTGGCGACACCGCCGGCCCATAGCGCGACGAACCACGCCAGCCGACGCCCCCTGCCCCCGTTCGTCACCCGCAGCGCCGGTCAATGATAGCCATCATGGCCGACCTTGCCGCGAAAGACCCAATAGGAATAGGCCGTATAGCCGATGATGATCGGCAGCATGATGCCCACCCCGATCAGCATGAAGACCTGGCTGTTTTCCGCCGTTGCCGCTTCGAAAATCGTCACCTTGCCAGGCACCAGCCAGGGGAACATCGAAATGCCCAGCCCGGTGAAGCTGAGGAAGAACACCGCCAGCGCCAGCAGGAACGGCTGCCCCTCGCGCCGCTGCCGCAGCGCCCGCACGAACAGCAGCGCCGCCACCCCGACGAGGATCGGCACCGGCGCGACATAGAGCATCCCCGGCATCGTGAACCAACGGCTGAAATAATCATGGTTGAGGAACGGCGTCGCCGCGCTGACGGCGACCACCGCCACCAGCGTTGCTACCCCCGTCAACCGTGCCAGCGCGAACGCCTTGTCCTGCAGGGCATGTTCGGTGCGATAGATCAGCCAGCATGACCCCAACAGCGCATAACCCGCCACCACCGACAGGCCGGTGAGCACCGAAAAAGGGGACAGCCAGTCGAACCAGCCGCCACTATAGGCGCGCCCACTGACGCTTACGCCTTGCAGGATGGCGCCGAGGATCACCCCTTGCGCGAAGGCCGCCATCGTCGAACCAAAGGCAAAGGCGGCATCCCATAGCCACAACCGTGTGGTTCGTGCCCGATATTCGAAGGCGACACCGCGAAACACCAGCCCGAGCAGCATCGCGATGATCGGCGCATAGACGGCCGGCATCAGCACCGCATAGGCCAGCGGAAATGCCGCAAACAGGCCGCCGCCGCCCAGCACCAGCCAGGTTTCATTGCCATCCCACACCGGCGCGATGGTGTTGATCGCGGTGTTGCGCTGCTCGCCCTTCGCCATCAACGGGAACAGGATGCCGATGCCCAGGTCGAACCCGTCCATCACGACATAGCCAAACACCGCCAGCCCAATGATGCCGGCCCAGATCAGCGAAAGCGTGTCATTTGGCGCCATATCTGCCTACTCCGCCATCATCGCCTGGGGATCGACCTGCGGCGCCGGGGTGATGCCAGCGGTGCGGGTGATCTCGCCGCGTGACGGTCCCGCCTCGCCGGGATGCGGTTCGTGGCCCATCAGTTTGATGATGAACCAGGTGCCGACCCCGAACACCGCGAAATAAACGACGACAAAGGCCAGCAAAGACGCAGCGACGGCCGGCGCCGCCAGCGGCGAGGCGCTGTCGGCCGTGCGCAAGAGGCCAAACACCGTGAATGGTTGCCGCCCGACCTCGGTGGTAATCCAGCCCGCGATGACCGCGACAAAGCCCTTCGGCCCCATCAGCAGCGCCAGCCGATGCAGCCAGGGGCTGCTGTGCAAAGTGCCGCGCAGCCGCGCCCACAGGCCCCAGCCGCCCATCGCCAGCATCACCATGCCGATGCCGACCATCACTCGGAATGACCAGAAGGTGATGGCGACCGGCGCGCGGTTTTCTGGCGCCACCTTGTCGAGGCCGTCCATCGGCGCTTCGATATCATTCTTCAGGATTATCGAGCCGACCCGCGGTATCTCGACCTTGTAGCGCATGACCTGATTCTTGTCGTCGGGGATGCCGAACAGGATCAGTGGCGCGCCGCCATCAGGGCCACCGGAATAGCTGTCATAATGGCCCTCCATCGCCGAAATCTTGGCGGGCTGGTGTTGCAGCGTGTTCTCCCCGTGCGCATGGCCGGCGAAAATCTGCAACGGCGCGACGATTGCTGCCATCCACATCGCCATCGAGAACATGATGCGCGTGCCCTCGCGCGGCTCCCGCCCTTCGCGCCGGTCCTTGAGAAGGTGCCAGGCCCCTGCCGCGCCGACGACCAGCGCCGTGGTCAGATAGGCCGCCAGCAGCACATGGGCGAGGCGGTACGGCATCGACGGATTGAAGATCACCAGCAGCCAGTCGGTCGCATAGAATTGCCCGTTGGCGTTGACGGCATAGCCCTGCGGTGTCTGCATCCAGCTGTTGACCGCGATGATCCAGAAAGTGGAAATCGCCGTGCCCAGCGCGACCATTGCGGTGGCGATGAAGTGCAAAGTCTTGCCGACCTTTTCGAGCCCGAACAGCATCACCCCCAGGAAGCCGGCTTCGAGGAAGAACGCCGTCAGCACCTCATAGGCCATCAACGGCCCGATCACCGGCCCGGCCTTGTCGGAAAACACCGCCCAGTTGGTGCCGAACTGATAGGCCATGACAATGCCCGACACGACGCCCATGCCAAAGGTGATCGCAAAGATCTTCAGCCAATATTTGAACAGGTTGAGATAGACATCGCGGCCGGTGCGGATCCACAGCCCCTCCAGCACCATCAGATAGCTGGCAAGGCCGATGGTGAACGACGGAAAGATGAAATGAAACGACACGGTAAAGGCGAACTGCATCCGCGCCAGTGTCAGTGCCGACAGCGTTTCGAACATGGCGGAAGTCCCCGGCGCGTTTGACTGCTGGCAAATATCAGAAGAATCATCGCGCAGCCGCGCGCTATTGTCGCGGTCGCGCGCCACAGGGGGATGACGGACACCGCGCGCGAAGGCTAGATGCGCCGACATCAGGGGGACAGTCGACACCATGGCCAGCGACATCGAGATTGCGCGCGCAGCGATATTGCAACCGATCGCAGACATCGCCGCGCGCGTCGGGCTGACGCCAGCCGACATCGACCCTTATGGCCATGCCATTGCCAAGCTGTCGGCGGCAACGCTGACGGCGCTGCGCACCCGCTCGCGCGGCAAGCTGATCCTGGTCACCGCGATCAACCCGACGCCGGCTGGCGAAGGCAAGACCACCACCACCATCGGCCTTGGCGACGCGCTCAACCGTATCGGCCGCACCGCCGTTATCGCCCTGCGTGAGCCCTCGCTCGGCCCGGTGTTCGGCCGCAAGGGCGGCGCCACCGGCGGCGGCCAGTCTCAGGTGCTGCCGATGGAGCGCATCAACCTGCACTTCACCGGCGATTTCCACGCCATAACCTCGGCGCACAATCTGCTCGCCGCGCTCATCGACAACAACTTGCATTACCGCCTGCCGACCGCGACCGGGCTGCCGCTCGATGGCCGGCACGTAACATGGCGGCGGGTGCTCGACATGAACGATCGCGCGTTGCGCCAGATTGTCACCGGCATCGGCAGCGGCAATGGCCCGGCGCGCGACACCGGGTTCGACATCACCGTCGCTTCCGAAATCATGGCGATCCTGTGCCTCGCCGATGATCTCGCCGACCTGCAAGTCCGCCTGGCGCGCATTCGTATCGGGCGCGACGAAGCCGGCGCTCCGGTCACTGCGGGCGATATCGGTGCTGCAGGCGCGATGACCGCGCTCCTCGTCGATGCCATACTGCCAAACATGGTGCAGAGCATCGGCGGCTCCCCCGCGCTGATCCACGGCGGCCCGTTCGCCAATATCGCGCATGGCTGCAATTCGGTCGCCGCCACTACGGCCGCCCTGGCGCTGGGCGAGTTCACTGTCACCGAAGCCGGTTTCGGCGCCGACCTTGGCGCCGAAAAATTCTGCAACATCAAATGCCGCAGTGCCGGGCTGGAACCAGCCGTCGCGGTGGTCGTCGCCACCGTGCGCGCGCTGAAATATCATGGCGGCGCTGCGCTCGCCGCGCTCGGCAGCGAAGACCCGGCAGCGCTCGCCACCGGCCTTGGCAATCTGTCGCGCCATGTCGAGAACATGGGCAAGTTCGGTGTGCCGGTCGTCGTCGCGCTCAATGCGTTTTCCACCGACAGCCCCGCCGAACAGGCAGCCGTCATCACCCATTGCCGCGACGTGCTCGGGGTCGACGCGCATCTGTGTCGCCACTGGGCCGAAGGCGCCGCCGGGGCCGAGCCGCTGGCGCGCAGTGTTGCCGCCCTCGCCGATGCCGGTGCGGCGCGCTTCCGGCCGCTCTATGCCGACACGCTGCCGCTCGCCGACAAGTTGCGCACCGTCGCGCAGGCCATCTACCGTGCTGCTGATATCGCGCTGGCCCCGGCCGCGGCGCGCCAGTTGCAGGCCTTCACCGACCAGGGGTTCGGGCATCTGCCGGTGTGCATGGCCAAGACGCCGTACAGCTTCACCGCCGACGAACACATCAAGGGCGCCGCTTCCGGCTTTACCTTGCCGATCCGCGAGGTACGCCTCGCTGCCGGTGCCGGTTTTGTCGTGGCGCTGTGCGGGGAAATCAACACCATGCCCGGCCTCCCCAAACAACCAGCGGCCAACCGCATCGGCGTCGATGCAGCCGGCAATATCACCGGCCTCGATTGACCGTCAGAGCAGCCATTTGACCGGCAGATGCGACAGCAGCGCCATGATCGCGCGCTGCAGCGGCCCGGTACCAGGCTCGTGCCGGTGGACAATCTCGACGCCGTCCACGCGCTCGATCCATTGCAGCCGCCGACCTGCCAGTCGCACTTCATAGGCGATATCAGCGACGCCATCGCTGAACATGTCCTGCAGCCGTCCGGCGAGCACAGGGCTGTCGATGATCAACCCCATTTCGGTGTTCAGCCGCAGCGATCGCGGATCGAAATTGAACGAGCCGACGAACAGCCGCTGCCGGTCGACTGTGAAGGTCTTGGCGTGCAGCGCCGATCCGCTCGACCGCAGGATGGTGCCGCCCTTCACCCCGGTGCGACGCTTGCCGAACTTCAATCGGGCCTTGCGGTCGGGCTGCTCGCCTTTCATCTCCCAAAGCCGAACCCCGGCGGCGAGCAGCGGCTTGCGGCTTGGCGCATA
Source organism: Polymorphobacter sp. (assembly GCA_049318305.1). Classification (GTDB taxonomy): domain Bacteria; phylum Pseudomonadota; class Alphaproteobacteria; order Sphingomonadales; family Sphingomonadaceae; genus Sandarakinorhabdus. Next base: position 11,879 of record JBMOGO010000012.1, on the reverse strand, counting down.
GCCGGCATGGACCATGGTTACGTCATTGGCGCGCAGCGAATTGGTCATCACTTGCAAATCGGCATGGTTGGCGGCCATCGCTGCAAACGCCCGCGTGCCGTCTGCCGTTGGCACGAAATAGGCCGAAACCAGCCCGAGATGTGATTTGGGCTGGCCGATGACCACAGCCAGCCGCGGGCCGAGCAGAGCCGCATCCTTGACCGTGCCCAGCGCCTTGGCTGGATCATCGCTCATTACCGTGACTGCTGCCCATTCCAGCGGCAGGCGACCGGCAACCAGTTTAGTGACGATGCTCGTGCTGACCGCTTCGGCATAGCGGCGCGCCAGCGGTGCCGCCTGAACCGCTTCCGCCTCGCGGTTGAGCGTATCGAGCCGGCCGGGCGGCGGCGGCGGCAGGATGCGATGCGCCGCAAAAGCCGATGCCGATGCCCAGTAACGGTCGAAATCGGCCGACAATTCGGCAACGGCGGCACCGATGCCGAACACGTCAAGATCGGCGAACAGCGCATCCTGGCTGGCACCGAAATACTCATCGCCGACATTGCGGCCGCCGACGATCATCGCCTGGTTGTCGGCAATGAAGCTCTTATTGTGCATCCGCCGGTTGAGCCGCCGGAAATCGAGCAGATAGCCGATGGCCTTGGGCCGGCGGATGACGAACGGGTTGAAGAGCCGGACCTCAAAATTGGGGTGGCGGTCGAACGCCGACAGGATGCCATCAAGGCCGGCGATACCATTATCGTCGAGCAGTAACCGCACCCGCACGCCGCGATCCGCGGCCTTGCGCAGCGCGTCGAGCAACAGCGTGCCGGAAACATCGCGGTGCCAGATGTAGTATTGCACATCGAGGCTGCGCTCCGCTCGGCCCACCAGTAGCAAGCGCGCTGCAAAGGCTTCGCGCGCGTCGTCGAGCGGGTATATTCCAGTCATCCCGGGATGTCGGGCGGCGCGTGGTGCAATGGCGCGGCCCAGTTCGGTATCGGCGGTATCCGTCAGCGCGGCAGATGCGGGCCGCGGTTCAAGCGCCGGCAGCGGGTTAAGCAGACGCAGCGCCGCCGCCAGCAGCAGAACGCCCAGAACTACGAGACCGATCATCATGCGCCGACGCCCCAGTCCAGCCGCACCCATACCGGCAGATGGTCCGAAGTAGTGACCGACCGGGCGCTGTGGTGGACGCCGGCCGCTGCAACCTTCAGCTCGGAACTGACAAAAATCCTGTCGAGTGCCGCCACCGGCATCCGGGCGTGAAAACTGGGGCCGGTAAGCACCGCGCGATACTGTTTGCCGAAGTCAGCCACCGCCCCCGCCTTTTCGCGCCACTGGTTCATGTCCCCCATGATCAGCACCGGCATCGCATCGGCCTGGCGCGCCAGATGCGCCATCACCGCCGCAACCTGCCGGCGCCGCCAGAAGCCCGACAAATCAAGGTGCATGCCGACAACCCGCAGCGCCTGGCCGGCGATACGCAGGTCGGCGAGTACCGCACCGCGCGGCTCCAGCACTGGAATCGGGAGGATCGCGTGGCGCAAAATCTCGACGCGCTTCGACACCAGTATCGCATTGCCGTGCCAGCCGATCGACGCCGGCCGCGTATCGAAATCCACCGGACGCCAGCCATGCGCCGCAATCATGTCCAGCGGCAGCGCACACAGCCGTTCGCCGAACCGCCGGTCGGATTCCTGCAGGACAATGATATCCGCGCCGACTTCACCGATGACCGCCAACGTGCGTTCCGGTCGCCGCACCATGTCCGTGCCGATGGCCTTCTGGATATTATAGCTGACGGCTACAATCTGGTCACCGGCATGTGGCGTTTGCAATTTGCGGCCCCCTTGCCCCAACCCGACGTGTCGCCACGCCGCCAGATGCGCTATCCTGTCCTTGCGTGTCGCGCAAAAGGTCAGTATTATTGACCTACTTCGCACCTGCAACAGGAATGCCCTTATGGTCGCTGGACTGCCGCCTGTCTCGCTCGATGACAAATATCGCTTCACCGAAGGGCGGGTTTTCATGTCGGGCGTCCAGGCGCTGGTCCGCTTGCCGCTGGTGCAGCAGGCGCGCGACAAGGCGGCGGGGCTCAACACCGGCGGCTTCATTTCGGGCTATCGCGGCTCGCCGCTCGGCACCTATGACCAGGAATTGTGGCGCGCCAAGAAAATGCTCGCCGAACGCAATATCGTTTTCCAGCCCGGCGTGAACGAAGAGCTTGGTGCCACCGCGGTCTGGGGTTCGCAGCACGTCGGCATGCGGCCCGGCGCAACCGTCGATGGCGTGTTCGGCATCTGGTACGGCAAGGGGCCCGGCCTCGATCGCGCCATGGACGTGCTGAAGCACGCCAACGCCGCCGGCACCTCGCCCAACGGCGGCGTCCTCGCCATCGTCGGCGACGATCATGGTGCCAAGTCGAGCACCCTGCCCCATCAGTCCGACCATAACTTCCAGGCGGCGTTCGTGCCGTTCCTGGCGCCGGCATCGGTGCATGAATTCGTCGAATATGGCCTGCTCGGCATCGCCATGAGCCGCTTTGCCGGTACCTGGGTGGGGTTCAAGGCCACCGCCGACACGGTGGAAACATCGGCCACGATCGATCTCGCCAACGAGCAGAAATCGATCATCATTCCCGAATTCGATTTTCCCGAAGGCGGCATCCATATCCGCGGCGGCGATATCTGGCGGGAGGAAGATACCCGCCTGCAACGCTTCAAGGGCTTTGCCGCGCTGGCCTTTGCCCGCGTCAACAAGATCGATCGGGTGGTGTGGGACACGCCGAAACCGCGCTTCGGCATTGTCACCACCGGCAAGGCCTATGCCGACACGATGGAGGCGCTCGACGAACTGGGCATCACCGCCGCCGTCGCCAGCGACATCGGCTTGCGAGTCTACAAGGTCGGCATGCCCTGGCCGCTCGAGCCCGATGGCATGCGCGCCTTTGCCGAGGGGCTGGAGGAAGTTCTCGTCATCGAGGAAAAGCGCGAGTTCATCGAACACCAGCTCAAATGGCAGCTCTACAACTGGCGCGAAGCGGTGCGCCCGCGTGTCGTCGGCAAGCACGACGAGAACGGCGAGTGGCTGCTAAGCCCCGACAATGAACTGACTCCCGGGGTCATCGCCAACATCGTCGCCGGCCGCATCCAGCGCTATCACGACACCGAAACCATCCGGAAGACCCTGGCCTTTTTCAGCGACCAGACCCGCAAGTCGGACGCGTTTATCACGCCGATCAAGCGGTCACCCTATTTCTGCTCGGGGTGCCCCCATAACACTTCGACCAAGCCGCCGGAAGGCAGCCGGGCGTTGGCCGGTATCGGTTGCCATATCATGGCACTGTGGATGGACCGCGCCGAAACCTTCACCCAGATGGGCGGCGAAGGCGTCACCTGGGTTGGCGAGGCCCCCTTCACCACCGAAAAGCATGTCTTCGCCAATCTTGGCGATGGTACCTATTTCCATTCCGGCCTGCTCGCCATCCGCCAGTCGATCGCCGCCGGCGTCAACATCACCTACAAGATCCTCTACAATGATGCCGTCGCCATGACCGGCGGGCAGAAGCACGACGGGGAACTGGGCGTCGACCAGATTGCCCAGCAAATGGTCGCCGAGCACGCCAAAAAGACCGTCATCCTGACCGAGGACCTATCTCGTTATCAAGGTGTTGCGCTGCCTTCCTCAGTCCGTTTGTTAGATCGCTCGGCGCTGCCGGCCATTCAGGAGGAATTCGCTGCCACCGCTGGCTGCACCATCATCATTTTCGACCAAACCTGCGCCGCCGAAAAACGCCGCCGCCGCAAGCGCAAGACCATGGTCGACCCGACCACGCGAGTGTTCATAAACAGCGCCGTCTGCGAAGGCTGCGGCGATTGCTCGGTGCAATCCAACTGCGTGTCGGTCGAGCCGCTGGAAACCGAGTTCGGCCGCAAGCGCCGCATCAACCAGTCGAGCTGCAACAAGGACTATAGCTGTCTCAAGGGCTTCTGCCCGAGTTTTGTCAGCATCGAAGGCGCCGAGGTCAAGAAATCGCGCGCTGATTTCGACTTTGCCGATGTGCCTGAACCCGCCATCCCGGCCCCCGGCCATGGCTATAACATCATGGTCACCGGCATCGGCGGCACCGGCGTGCTGACCGTCTCCGCGCTGCTTGGTACCGCTGGGCATCTCGAGGGGCTGGCCTCGACCACGGCAGACATGGCCGGCCTCGCGCAAAAAGGCGGCGCCGTTTACTCGCACGTCCGGCTGGCCGCAAAGAACGAAGACCTGCTTTCCCCGCGCATCATCGCCGGCGGCGCCGACCTGGTGCTTGCGTGCGATGCGGTCGTCGCTGCCGACAAGCCGACCCAGACGCTGATGATCCCCAACCGCACCGCGGTTGTCGCCAACGCCGATATCGCACCGACCGCCGATTTCGTGCGCGATCGCGATCTCGATTTCCGCTCCGCCCAGGTCGAAAAGGCCATTCGCGCCGCCTCGAACCCCAATGCCTGTGATTTTATCGCCGCGGACACAGTCGCTGTCGCGCTGATGGGCGATGCCATCGCCGCCAATATCATTGTCATGGGCTATGCATGGCAAAAGGGCCTGATCCCGCTCAAGCGCGCCAGCATCGAAGGCGCCATCGAGCTCAATGCCGTCGCCGTTGATTTCAACAAACGCGCCTTTGGCCTTGGACGCCTGCTCGCCACCCGCCCCGACAAGGTGCTGGCCCTGGTTGAAGCAGCCCGCGGCCCGGCGATCGAACCGCCGGCCACCTCGCTCGACGAGATCATTGCCCGCCGCATCGCCGACCTGACAGCCTATCAGGATGCCGCCTATGCCGCGCGCTTCACCGCTTTGGTCACGAAAGCACGCGCCGTGGGCGGTGATTCATTCGCGGAGAGTGTGGCAAGAAGCTATTACAAGCTACTGGCTTACAAAGACGAATATGAAGTCGGCAGGCTCTATTCCGACGGCCGTTTCAAGGCAGCCTTCGATGCGCAATTCAGCGGTGGCAGCATGAAGGTGCAGCTTGCACCGCCGTTCCTCGGCGGGATCGACCCAGCCACCGGCCGCCCGAAAAAGCGCAGCTTCGGCCCTTGGATCTTCACCGCCTTCAAGCTGCTCGCCGGCATGAAGGGCCTGCGCGGCACGGCGCTCGACGTCTTCGGCTACAGCGCCGAACGCCGGGAAGAACGCGCCGACATCAGCGCCTATGAAGCCGAGATCGACCAGTTGAGCACCGGCCTGACCGACGCCAACATCGGCCTTGCCATTGCCATCGCCAAGCTGCCGATGGATGTGCGCGGCTTTGGGCCGGTCAAAGCGGCGCAGCGTGAAACGGTGATCAAGCGCCGCGCAGCGCTTTGGGCAAAATGGCCCGGCGAAGCGGCGCGGGCTGCGGCCTGATCTTCAGCCTTCGACCAGTTTTTTGCGAAAGCTGCGGATGGCATTCCATGCGCCATAAGCGATGAGCAGCCCGAGAAAGCCCCAGACCCAGACCGGAATGCCGCGACCGACGATCGCGAGGTAGAGATAGGCCGAAATGAAGCACAGGCCGGCCGCAAGGATCGGCAGGACCGCCGATTGCCGAGCGCGAATCCGCTTCACTGCAATGCCGGTAAACAGGATGAAGAACGGGATCGCGCCGACGTAAATCGCGCCGAAAATCACCGGGTTGACGCCATATTGCGCCCCCAGCCCCATGATCCACGCCTGCGCAGCCGCCACGGTTTCCATCAGATGTCTCGCCACAAATTCGATGGCGCAGTATCGCCGGGATAAGCGAACACTACCGCCGCCTGCCCGATCACAGTCACGGCGCCATCGATGCGCCAAACTTCGCCTGCGGTAAAATCCACGCCATCGATCTTGCCGCCACCCGAGACCACCGCCATCCACAACGGTCGCCGCGGCGCGGGTGCCAATTGGCCTTTGCCGCTGATCGCTGCCTGTTCGAGACAAAAGCTGGGCCCCTCGACCCGCAAGGTCCGGCCCTCGCCCGGCGCCGGCCGCGTCACCGACGGCTGCCATGGTCCGAGCGTTGCCACCGACAGGGCCGCATCAAGATGCAATTCGCGTCCACGGCCATAATCGAAAAGGCGCCAGGTCAGGTCGAGATTCTGCTGCACTTCGAACAGGGTGACGCCGGCACCGATGGCGTGGATGGTACCCGCTGGCGTGAAGAACACATCACCGGCGGCGCACGGGTGCCAGACCAGCATGTCGGCAATGGAACCATCAAGCGCTGCCCCGCGCAGCGCCGCCGCATCGGTGACGGCGTGCAACCCGAGGCCGATTACCGCTCCAGGCTCTGCCGCCAGCACGACCCAGGCCTCGTCCTTGCCACGGCGCGCGCCCAACGTGCGCGCGGTCGCGGCGTCGGGGTGGACCTGCACCGACAGGCGTTCGCCGGTAAACAGGGTTTTTACCAACAGCTCGGGATCGTCGTCTGCCGTGTCGACATGGTGAATCTCGCCGATCGTTGTATCCGGCAGGTCGAAATTCAGGCCCCAGGGCCCGAGCGCGCGCCGCCCCCAGGGTTTGGCAAGGGCTTGCGGAACCAGGAGCCGGGCTTTTGCCGCATTCTCCGGGCCGGCGCTGTAAAGATGGGGCTTGGCTGCCATGAACACTCACTACCACTTCAACGCGCGGTTCTTAGTCCGAAAACGCGATAATCGCCAAATATGGCGTCAAAGATCGACAATTTGGCAGAGACTGTGTCAAGATACCCATATCGTCGAGGGAAAGCCCTGTTTGTATCGTAGCGTTCTAAGTCCTTCAGCTTTGGAGAGTCATTCCATGCGCCTGCTGCTTCTGATCCCGGCCCTTGTCATCGGCACTGCCGCGCTGGCACAAATGCCCGACGCCAGCGGTGCCGCCGAAGCGCGCGCCAAGCTGATGGCTGCCGACGCCAACAAGGACGGCAAATGGGACAAGCCGGAATGGCTCGCCGCCGGTCGCCGCGAAATGGGCTTCACCTTCATCGATGCCGACAAGGATGGCTTTGTCACGCCCGAAGAATTGAAGGCCGGCATGGCAAAGATGCAGGCCATGCGCGCAGGCGCAAATTGACAGCGTGCGCAGGCGCAAATTGACCTTTCCCGTGGGCGGGGGATAGTGTTGCCTCGTTGCGTAGCAGTTATGCCGGTCAGACCGGATCATCGTAAATCAAGGGGAGATTTTATGCGCAAGATCATTTTGACAGCCGCAGCCATCGCAATCACCAGCACCGGCATGGCAACGGCGGTGTCGGCCAAGGCGAAATCCAGGCGGCCAGTGGTCGCCGCCGTTGCGGTTCGCGTCGTGCCGGTGTTCAAGGCGGCCGATACCAACGCCAGCAAGTCGCTCAGCAGCAGTGAATTTTCCGCAGCCGGCGGCAACGCCGATAACTTCGGCCTGATTGACGCCAACAACAATGGCGAGCTCGGCATCTTCGAGTTGATCCGCGCTGCAGTCGCGCGCTTCATGGCCAACCGCGGTTAAGCCATTTCGGCGGAACGCAAAAAAGCCGCCGCGTCCGGTGAGGATGCGGCGGCTTTTCTTTATGTAGCGCCTAAAGGTTGGCGCTCAATTCCTTGATTTCCTTGTTGAGGATTCGGTCGTTGTCGGAATAATCGACCGGGCAATCGATCAGGTGCACGCCGGGCGTGTTCAGGCAATGCTGCAACAGGCCGGGGAACATTTCAGCGCTGGTGACGCGGTGGCCAAAGGCGCCATAGCTTTCGGCATATTTGACGAAATCCGGGTTGTTGTAGGTCAGGCCCCAATCCTTGAAGCCCATGTTCGCCTGCTTCCAGCGGATCATGCCATAGCTGTTGTCGTTGAGGATCAACACAGTGATGTTGAGATTGAGCCGGACGGCAGTCTCCATCTCCTGGCTGTTCATCATGAAGCCGCCGTCGCCGCAAATCGCCATGACCTTGCGGTCGGGATAGACCATGTTCGATGCCATGGCGCTCGGCAGGCCGGCGCCCATGGTGGCCAGCGCATTGTCGAGCAGCACGGTATTGGCCTGGTGCGCGGTGTAGTTGCGTGCGAACCAGATTTTATAGACGCCATTATCAAGCGCAATGATCCCGTCGCTGGGCATCGCCTTGCGAATCTGGTCGACGGCATATTGCGGGTAAAGCGGGCAACGCATGTCGCCGATGGCGGCATCGCGGTGGGCAACCTCGGCGGCGCGCGCCGCGAGCATGCCGGTGAAATCCCATTTCCCCTGCGGCATGATCTCTTCCTTGATCTGCCAGACAGCGTTGGCGATATCGCCGATGATCTCGATCTGCGGGAAATAGACGGGGTCGACTTCGGCCGATTTGTTCGAGACGTGGATGACCGTTGCGCCGCCGGTGTTCATGAAAAACGGCGGCTTTTCAATGACATCATGGCCAATGTTGACGATCACATCGGCCTTGCGAATAGCGGCATGGACGAAATCGCCCGATGACAGCGCGGCGCACCCCAGGAACATCGGGTGGCGTTCATCGATCACGCCCTTGCCGAGCTGGGTGGTCAGGAACGGGATGCCGGTCTTGTCGACCAGCTGGTTGAGCATCCGCGACGTCAAGGTGCGGTTGGCGCCGGCACCAATGACGAAGATCGGCGCCTTGGCGCCCTCGATCGCCCTTACGGCTTCCTTGATCGCCTTGGCATCGGGCACCGGGCGCCGCACATAGCTGGGCGGAATCGGCGTTGCATCGGTCGGATCGTGCGCGATATCCTCGGGCAGTTCGAGGTGGGTCGCCCCCGGCTTCTCTTCCTGTGCCAGGCGAAAAGCCTCCCGCGTGCGCGCCGGAATATTGTCGGCGCTCGCCAGCTGATGGGTATATTTCGTGATCGGCCGCATCATGTCGACGACGTCGAGTATCTGGAAGCGGCCCTGCTTGGACTTCTTGATCGGCTTTTGCCCGGTGATCATCAACATCGGCATGCCGCCGAGAAAGGCATAGGCGGCGGCGGTGACGAAATTGGTCGCCCCCGGGCCCAGCGTCGCCACGCAGACGCCGGCCTTGCCAGTGTGCCGGCCATAGGTCGACGCCATGAAGCCGGCACCTTGTTCGTGCCGCGTCAGGATCAGCTTGATCTTGGTCGATCGCGACAGCGAATCGAGAAAATCGAGATTTTCCTCGCCTGGCACGCCGAAGACATATTCACAGCCTTCGCTTTCGAGGCATTGCACCAGCAGATCGGATGCTTTGGTCATGTCAGTCGTCCCCTGGAATATCAGCGGTCTCGCGCGGTGCGCCGGCCCGTTTAAATGCAAAATCGGGTGCGGCCGGGAGATTACGCCCGACCGCACCCGATCAGTGATCAGACAACGCCATAAGCCAACATTGCATCAGCGACCTTCTTGAAACCGGCAATATTGGCGCCCTTCACATAGTCGATATAGCCCTTGCCGTCGGAGCCATATTCGGCGCAGCTGGCATGGATATTGGCCATGATATCAAGCAGATGCTGCTGGAGATCGGCTTCCTTCCAGCTGATGCGTGCCGAATTCTGGCTCATCTCCAGCCCCGACACGGCGACACCGCCGGCGTTCGACGCCTTGCCCGGCGCATAGAGCACCTTGGCGGCCTTGAAGAGATGGACGCCTTCGAGGTTGGTCGGCATGTTGGCGCCTTCCGAGATCGCGATGCAGCCGTTGGCGAGCAGGGTCTTGGCGTCATTGCCATCAAGTTCGTTCTGCGTGGCGCAGGGTAGTGCCACGTCGCAGGGCACGGCCCAAGGCCGGGCGCCACCGCCGGTGAAGGTCGCACCCTTGAATTCCTTCACATATTCGGAAATGCGGCCGCGACGGACGTTCTTCAGGTCCTTGATCCAGTTGATCTTGTCCTGGGTGATGCCATCGGGATCATGGATGAAGCCTTCGGAATCCGACAGCGTCAGCACCTTGCCGCCCAGTTGCACCACCTTTTCGGCGGCATGGGTGGCGACGTTGCCCGACCCCGAAATGACAGCGGACTTGCCTTCGACCGAATTGCCCTTGGTCTTGAGCATGTTCTGCAGGAAATACACCGCCCCATAGCCGGTCGCTTCGGTACGGATCAGCGAGCCACCCCATTCCAGGCCCTTGCCGGTCAACACGCCGGTAAACTGGTTCGTGATGCGCTTGTACTGACCAAACATGTAACCGATTTCGCGCCCGCCAACGCCGATATCGCCTGCCGGAACGTCGACATCTGCACCGATATGCCGGTACAGCTCGGTCATGAAGGACTGGCAGAAGCGCATGACTTCATTGGCGCTCTTGCCCTTGGGGTTGAAGTTCGAGCCGCCCTTGCCGCCGCCCATGGGGAGCCCGGTCAACGCGTTCTTGAACGTCTGTTCGAACGCCAGGAACTTCAGCACACTTTCGGTCACCGACGGGTGAAAGCGGATACCGCCTTTGTACGGCCCGATGGCGTTGTTGTTCTGCACGCGCCAGCCGCGCTGCACACGGATATTGCCCTTGTCGTCTTCCCAGCAGACGCGGAACGAGATGACCCGATCCGGCTCTGCGATGCGACGCAAAATCTGGGCTTCGTGATATTTGACCTTGTCGGCCATGAACTCAAAAATGTCTTCGGCGACTTCGGTCACCGCCTGGACAAACTCCGGCTGCCCGGGATTCCGCTTTGTTACCCCCGCGATGAAAGACGGAAGATCGACGTGTTCACCTGCACTCATGGACAATTCCCCCAATGATAGTCACGGCCCTTCTGTGTGGCCAATCGTCGCGACTCGGTAACAGTAGCAGATTTTGCAGACACTGTTAGCGATTGTGAAGCGCAATCGCTTCGGGGGTGATACGAACCGAATATGACAAGGGATGCAGCGCCTTGCGCGTTCAATCCTTGACGCGCGGCACTTCGCTCGGCCGTTCGCGGCTCAGGTCGTAAACGATCGTCCCCATCTGCAACGGCTGGCTCAGCCAGGCGGCGTTGTGGATGGTGCGCATCACATCGTCGCGGCCCGACAGCCAATGCTCGGCCATGGTGGCACGGCTGAACTCATAATCCTTGGCCTGGCCCTCCCAGGCCTTGTCGCGATAGATCAACTGCGCGATCGTCACCCGGTTCTCGCGCGCCACCTGCGCCAGCAGCCGCACCTCGTCGCTGTCACGCAATTCCGGCGGCAGTTTTGCCACCAGGCTGTGAAAGGCCATTCGGGCGCGATTAAGGCGGATATTGGCGTCGGTATTCTGCCGTGTCCGGCTGGAAAACCGGATATCCTTGACCCGCTCATCGGCTTCCGAAATCGTTTGCGGCATCGGACCGCGCGCCGGAAACAGGTCGACCTGGAAAATCAGCAGGTCGCTATCCTGTTCCGTTTCCAGCACATATTCGAGCGGCGTATTCGAAACGAGCCCGCCATCCCACCAATATTGGCCGTCTATTTCAACCGGCGGAAACCCCGGCGGCAGCGCGCCCGAAGCCATGATATGTTCGGGGCCGATGCGTTCCTGCTTGCTATCGAAATAGCGAAAATTGCCGGTTTCGACATTGACCGCCCCCACTGAAATCCGCGTTGGCCCGTCATTGAGCAGATCCCAGTCCACCAGCTGTTCCAGCGTCGCCTTCAATGGCGTCGTGTCATTGTACCCCAATGGGCCCTTCAGCCACGGCACCGCCGGCGGCCACAACGGTTTGAAGAAGCCCGGCGCACCTTGCGACATGGTCATCGCCGCCGCCACCTGGTTCCACTGGCGGCGCACGCCATCGCCCAGTTGTGGAGCCGTTGCGGTAACGCCAGAAGTCACCAGTTCCCAGAATTCGGTCAGCCGTTTGACCCGATGGCCGACGGGATTGCCGGCTATGATCGCGGCGTTGATCGCGCCGATCGAAATGCCGGCGACCCAATCGGGACACAAATGTGTCTCCGACAAGGCTTCGAACACACCGGCCTGGTAGCTGCCCAGCGCGCCGCCGCCT
>JBMOGO010000011.1:0-45555 GCA_049318305.1 Polymorphobacter sp. | reverse complement strand
CCAGCGGCGGCGGCGGAATGTCGAAGCTGCGGCGCCAGATCTTGACCTGGTCCTCGCCATGTTCGGCAGCGGTTTCGGTCTTGTTGAGCCCGGTCAGCCCGCCATAATGCCGCTCGTTGAGCTGCCAGTTCTTGGTGACCGGCAGCCACAGCCGGCCCATGCTTTCCAGCGCCAGGTTGAGCGTCTTGATCGCCCGGGTCTGCACGCTGGTAAACGCGATATCGAAATCCAGCCCGGCTGCCTGCATGGCAACGCCGGCGGCCCTGGCCTCCTCGATCCCCTTGTCGGTCAGATTGACGTCCCACCAACCGGTGAAGCGGTTTTCAAGGTTCCAGGCCGATTGGCCGTGGCGGAGGAGAACGAGTGTAGGCATGGCGCCCTCATAACGGCCGCCGCCGCTCCCGCCAGCAAAAATTGGCAAGGGCGGCATTGCACCGCTACACGCAGACCCATGCCGCTCCCCGTTGAAGAAATTTTGCCGGCGCTGCGTACTGCGCTGGCCGACAATGCGCCGGTCGCGCTGGTGGCGCCCCCCGGCGCCGGCAAGACCACGGCGGTCCCCCCGGCGTTGCTCGGGGAGGACTGGGCGCAGGCCGGCAAGCTGATCCTGCTGTCGCCGCGGCGGCTGGCGGCGCGGGCGGCCGCCGAACGCATGGCAGACCTAGCCGGCGAAGCGGTCGGTCAGACCATCGGCTATCGCACCCGCATGGACAGCCGGGTTTCGGCCGCCACCCGCATCGAGGTCGTCACCGAAGGCATCTTCACCCGGATGCTCGTCGCCGATCCGGAACTGCCCGGTGTTGCCGGCGTGCTGTTCGATGAAGTCCATGAACGCAGCCTCGAAAGCGACCTCGCCCTCGCCCTGACGCTGGAGGCGCGCGAGGCGCTGCGTCCCGACCTGCGGCTGCTGCTGATGTCGGCGACACTCGACGGTGCCGCCTATGATGCGATCGTTCCCGGCCTGGTGCGCATCGAAAGCCTGGGCCGCATGTTTCCGGTGACCCTGCGCCACATCGGTCGCGACGCCGCTGGCCGTGTCGAGGATGCCGTGGCCAGCGCGGTGCGCACCGCGGTCGCCGAAGAAGCCGGCTCAGTCCTCGCTTTCCTGCCCGGTGCTGCCGAGATCGAGCGCACCGCCGAACGGCTGGCCGAGCGCCTGCCCGCCGATGTCGATCTGCACCGCCTATACGGCGCCCGCGACGGCGCCGACCAGCGCGCCGCCATCCGCCCGGCCCCCGCTGGCCGCCGCAAGGTGGTGCTGGCAACATCGATCGCCGAAACCTCGATCACCATCGACGGGGTGCGGGTCATTGTCGATTCCGGTTTATCGAGACGCCCGCGCTTCGACCGTGCCGTCGGGCTGACGCGGCTGGTCACCGAACGCGCCTCACAGGCGGCCGTGACGCAGCGCGCCGGCCGCGCCGGCCGCACCGCGCCGGGGGTGGCGGTGCGGCTGTGGGAAGCAGGGGAAACCGCTGGCCGGTTGCGCTTCGACCCACCGGAGATGCTGGAAAGCGACCTGACCGGGCTGGTGCTGGAATGCGCGCGCTGGGGTGTTGCCGATCCGCGGCAGTTGCGCTGGCTCGATCCGCCGCCCGCCGCCGCCGTTGCCGAAGCCCGCGACCGGCTGCTCGCGATGGGCGCGATCACCGCCGATGGCCGCCCGACGCCGCATGGGGAGCGCGTCGCCGCGCTGCCGCTGCCGCCGGTGCTCGGGCACATGCTGGTGGCGGCTGCGGCGCTGGGGTCGAGCGGGCTCGCCGCGCGCATCGCCGTCATCCTAACCGAGCGCGGGCTTGGCGGGCGCGGCATCGACCTTGATGAACGGCTGCGGCTGTTCGCCCGCGATCGCAGCCCGCGCGCCGAGGCAGCGCGGCGGCTGGCCGACCGCTGGGCCCGCGCGGCCGGCGGCGCCAGCCGCGACCCGGACAGCGATGCCGCCGCCCGGCTGCTGGCGCTGGCCTTTCCCGACCGGGTGGCGCGGCGGCGCGGCGGCGCGGGTGCCCCCTATTTGATGGCCAACGGCCGCGCCGTGACGGTTGCCGCCGATGACCCGCTGGCGGCGGCGGCGTGGATCGTCGTCGGTGACGCGGCCGGTTCCGCCGCCGGCGCCCGTGTACTGCTCGGCGCGGCGCTCGATGCCGGCAGTGTCGACCGTCTGTTCGCCGACCGGATCGAGACCAGCGCTGCCTTTGCCTTCGATCCGGCCAGCGGCGGCGTCACCGCTGAAACCACGCGGCGACTCGGCGCCATCGTGCTGGCGCGGGCGGCCAGCGAGCGTGTCGATCCCGCCGCCGTCACCGCAGCGCTGCTCGCCGGGGTGCGCAGCCACGGCCTGGCGCTCCTGGCATGGGGGGAGGCGAGCGCCAATCTGCGCGCGCGCATCGGCTTTGCGCGTGCCAACGGCATGGACGCGCTGCCCGATGTGTCGGACGCGGCGCTACTCGAAACGCTGGACGGCTGGCTGGCGCCCCGGCTCGCCGGCAAGCGCCGCCTCGGCGAGGTGCAAGACGCGGCGCTGGCCGAGGCGATGGCAGCACTGGTCGGCTGGGCCGACGTCCGCCGCCTCGACGACTTTGCACCGCGCCGGTTCACCACGCCGGCCGGCAGCACGCACGACATCGACTATACCGCCGAGGCCGGCCCGGCGGTCGATGTCCGCGTCCAGGCGCTGTTCGGGCTGGCCGCGCACCCGATGCTGGCAGCTGGCCGCGTGCCGCTGACGCTGCGCCTCACCTCGCCCGCTGGCCGGCCGGTGCAGGTCACCAATGACCTGCCGCGCTTCTGGGCGGGCAGTTGGGCCGATGTGCGGCGCGATCTGCGCGGCCGTTATCCGCGCCACCCCTGGCCCGAGGATCCGGCCGCCGCCGTGCCGACGCTGCGCGCGAAACGCCCGGGCCAGGCAGGATAGGAGATCCCGCCCACCTTCGGCACGCCGGGATAGCCGCGTTTCGCTAGTAGACAGTATCCGCCACGTCTCCATAATCCCCGGCAAAACGATCCTGGGGAAATCACGCATGGCCGAACCGTTCACCGACAGCGATGCCGCCATCCTGGCGGCGCTGGAAACCGCCAACATTCCGGCGCTGCTGGCCACGCTGATCCATTTCACCGGCAATGCCGATCACCTCGCCGACTTCCCGGTGCCGATCAACGATGTCAGCACCTGGGGCGATGAAAACGGCGGCATTCCCGCCGACAAGCAGGATGAAGCCCGGGCGCTGGCAGTGCGGCTGCTGGGTGGCTGGCGCGACGCCGGCTTCCCGTCGCTGCCGCGCCCCACCGAAGCCGCGGTCGATCGCGCCATGCATTATATCGGCGGCGGGGTGATCCCGCCCTCCTATGCCGATTTCCTCGCCAGTGAATTGCACCTTGATGGCACGCCCAGCGCCACCGGCCTGACCATCGATGCCGCCGAGGCGGTCAAAGCGGCGTTCCCGGTGCTCATTATCGGCGCCGGCATGTCGGGCTTGCTCGCAGGCATCGCGCTCAAACAGGCCGGGCTGCCGTTCACGATCATCGATGCGCAGGACCGGGTGGGCGGCACCTGGACCGCCAATCGCTACCCCGGCGTGCGCGTCGATACGCCCAACCATTTGTACAGCTATTCGTTCGAGCCCGCGCACGAATGGCCGTATCGTTATTCGACCGGCGACGTTTTGCAGGGCTATTTCGAACGCATCGCCGCCAAATATGAACTCCACGATCACATCCGTTTCAACACCCGCGTCGCGGCGGCGGATTGGGATGGGACCACCTGGCAGGTGCGGCTGAGCAGCGGCGACACCGTCACCGCGCGCGCCATGATCAGCGCCGTCGGGCAGCTCAACACGCCGAAGCTGCCCGATATCCCCGGTGTCGGCAGCTTTGCCGGCCCGGCGTTCCATTCGGCGCAGTGGCAAGCCGATGTCGCACTCGCAGGCAAGCGCGTCGCTGTCATCGGCACCGGCGCCAGCGCCTTCCAGATCGTGCCGGAAATCGCCGGCGAGGTGGCGTCACTCAGCATTTTTCAGCGCACCCCGCCCTGGCTGCTACCCAGCCCGATCTACCACGACAAGGTGCCCGATGGCGTGCGCTGGCTGCTCCGCCACATGCCTTTTTATGCCAATTGGAACCGCTTCGCGCTGTTCTGGAGCCTGACCGAGTTCCTGCGCCCGGCGGTCGCGATGACGCCGGGGTGGAACCAGCCGGGGTCGCTGTCCGAAATGAACGCCGGGCTGCGCCTGCTGCTCGAAGGCGCGCTGGCGGCGCAACTGGCGGATCGGCCCGACCTGCTCGCCAAATCGATCCCGCATTACGCACCAGGCGGCAAGCGCATGCTCGTCGACAATGGCGTCTGGGCAACCGCCCTGAAGCGCGACAATACCGAACTGATCACCGATCCCATCGCCGCCATCGAAGCCACGGGCGTGCGGCTGGCCTCGGGCCGCCTCGTGGAGGTCGATGTCATCATCTACGCCACCGGCTTCACCGCGTCGGATTTCCTGGTACCGATGCGCATCACCGCCGGCGGGCAGGACCTGCACAAGGTCTGGGATGGCGATGCCCGCGCCTATCTGGGCATGACGGTGCCGGGTTTTCCCAATTTCTTCATGGTCTATGGCCCGAACACCAACATCGTCGTCAACGGCTCGATCGTGTTCTTTTCGGAATGTTCGGTGCGCTACATCACCGCCTGCATCAAGCAGCTGGTCGAGGACGGCAGCACCGCGATGACCCCGCGCGCCGATATCACCGCGGACTTCAACGCCCGCGTCGATGCCGAAAACGCGCTGATGGCCTGGGCCGCACCCGATGTGAACAGCTGGTACAAGAACAGCAAGGGCCGGGTGGCGCAGAACTGGCCGTTTGCGCTGGTCGATTACTGGAACGCGACCCGCGCGCCGGCGGCGAGCGATTTCGAGGTGGTTTGAGGCGAGCCTCTGCTCCCTCCTCCCACGCACAAAAAAGAGGCGCGGGAACTAGTCCCGCGCCCCGTTTTCCGATTGTCCGGATCATCACGATCCGGCCGTTTCAGCGCCGGAAGAACCGCCGTTGATTCATCGGCATGGGCGCCGTCTTCTCACGGAAGACGATGCGACCCTTGTCGAGGTCATAAGGCGTCATTTCGACATGAACCCGGTCGCCGACGATGGACCGGATGCGGTTCTTGCGCATCTTGCCCGCCGTATAGGCGATGATTTCATGTTCGTTTTCCAGCCGCACGCGAAAGCGGCCATCGGGCAGGATCTCGGCGATCACGCCCTCGATCTTGATAACCTCTTCTTTCGGCATAAGCGCGTCTTAGGCCATCGAAAGATTGACAGCCGAGGCGCGGCCCTGGCGATCATTCTCAAGGTCGAAAACAACCTTGGCGCCTTCGTTCAGGTCGGAAAGACCAGCACGCTCGACGGCGGAAATGTGGACAAAAACGTCCTTGGAAGCACCATCCGGAGCGATGAAGCCGTAACCCTTGGTGGCGTTGAAAAATTTGACTGTGCCAGTGGCCATGTCAGTTCCTTGCAGATTGTATAGAGTTTCGACGGAAACGCTCCGACGAATGCTCGTCAGGGCCGTTCATCGAAAGGGGAGCCGAAGCACCGGGATCGTTATCAGGCACCTTCGCGCTGGGGGCCAATGCGCCCAATAACCGGAAAATGCAAGCGATGCATAATCTTTGCATTCCTCAGGCCCATCGTTTCGGGCTAGGAAACCCGGGCTATCGACAAGGAAACCCGATGAAAACCCGCGCCGCTGTCGCCTTTGCCCCCAAAACCCCGCTCGAAATCGTCGAGGTCGATCTGGATGGCCCGCGCGCCGGCGAGGTGCTGGTGGAGATCATGGCGACCGGCATCTGCCACACCGATGCCTATACTCTCGACGGCCTCGACTCAGAGGGGCTGTTCCCGTCGATCCTTGGCCATGAAGGCGCCGGCATCGTTCGCGAAATCGGCCCGGGTGTCACCAGCGTTGCGGTCGGTGATCATGTCATCCCGCTGTACACGCCGGAATGCCGCCAGTGTAAGTCGTGCCTCAGCGGCAAGACGAACCTGTGCACCGCCATCCGTGCCACGCAGGGCAAGGGGCTGATGCCCGACGGCACCTCGCGGTTCAGCTACAAGGGCCAGATGCTCCACCATTACATGGGCTGCTCGACCTTTTCGAACTTCACCGTGCTGCCCGAGATTGCGGTGGCGAAAATCCGCACCGACGCGCCGTTCCAGACCAGTTGCTACATCGGTTGCGGCGTCACCACCGGGGTCGGCGCTGTCGTCAACACGGCACAGGTCAAGCCCGGCGACAATGTCATCGTCTTCGGCCTGGGCGGTATCGGGCTCAATGTGCTGCAAGGCGCGCGCATGGCAGGCGCCAATCTGATCATCGGCGTCGACATCAACCCGGCGCGCGAGGAATGGGGCAAGCGCTTCGGCATGACGCATTTCGTCAACCCCAAGACCGTAGAGGGCGATATCGTCGCGCACCTGGTGGCGCTGACCGATGGCGGCGCCGATTACACCTTCGATTGCACCGGCAACACGACGGTGATGCGCCAGGCGCTGGAGGCCTGCCACCGCGGCTGGGGCACCAGCATCATCATCGGCGTCGCCGAAGCCGGCAAGGAAATCAGCACCCGCCCGTTCCAGCTGGTGACGGGGCGCAACTGGCGCGGCACCGCGTTCGGCGGTGCCAAGGGCCGTACCGATGTGCCGAAAATCGTCGACTGGTACATGAACGGCAAGATCGAGATCGACCCGATGATCACCCATGTGCTGACGCTGGACGAGATCAACAAGGGCTTTGACTTGATGCACGCCGGCGAGAGCATCCGTTCCGTCGTGGTGTTCTGACAAGTGTATCATCCCGGGCTTGACCCGGGACCCAGCTTTCTTGGCAATCGTGGGCAAGAAAACTGGGTCCCGGGTCAAGCCCGGGATGACAAACCAGAGAGAATGAAAGTCAGACCCATGGAAACCCTGTCCTCCGCAGCCTGCCACGGAGGCCGCCAATCCTTCCACGCGCATGCCAGCAACAGCACCGGCACGGTGATGAAGTTCGGCGTCTTCACGCCGCCGGGGGATGGCCCCTTCCCCAGCCTCTGGTGCCTCGCCGGCCTGACCTGCACGGAGGAAACCTTTGCCATCAAGGCCGGCGCCCAGCGGGTGGCCGCCGAACTCGGCCTGATGCTCATAACCCCGGACACCAGCCCGCGCGGCGAAACCGTTGCCGACGATGCCGCCTATGACATGGGCCAGGGCGCCGGCTTCTACCTCGACGCGACCGAGGCGCCCTGGGCCGCGCATTTCCGCATGGAAAGCTGGATCATCGGCGAACTGCCCTGCGTCATCGCCGCCAACTTCCCCGCCGACATGGCGCGCCAGTCGATCACCGGCCATTCGATGGGCGGCCATGGCGCGCTCACCCTCGCGCTGAAACACCCCGACCGCTTCAAAAGCGTCTCCGCCTTCGCGCCGATCGTCGCGCCATCACAGGTGCCATGGGGCCAAAAGGCGCTGCCGCTCTACCTCGGCAACGATGCCGCCGACTGGGCCGCGCACGATGCCGTCGCGCTGATCGAAGCGGGCGCGCGGGTCGCCGAACTGCTCGTCGACCAGGGCCTCGCCGACGATTTCCTCGCAAGCCAACTCCAGCCCGAACGCCTTGAAGCCGCCTGCGCCGCCGCCGGCATCCCGCTTACGCTCCGCCGCCACGCCGGATATGATCACGGCTATTGGTTCATCCAGAGTTTCGTCGCCGATCACCTGCGCTGGCACGCCGATCGGCTCTGACTTTGGCGATCGCGGCGCCTTTCAGCCACCGATGATGAAGGCATCGACGATCCGATAGACTTCGACCGCGCCGATCCGGATGGTCTGCACATCGCCTTCGCGACTGACCTTGAACGACGCGCTGGCATCGCTGCCGGTCGCGCGGCCGGCAGTGAAAAACAGCTTGCGTTGCCCGCCATCGGGCGTCCTGATCTCGACCGTCGCGTCAGCCTTGCCACGGCGGACGACCCCGGCCTTGCAGGCACCGCCCTTGCCGCCGACCGCGGTCACACATGGGATATCGGCGGTTGCATTGTAGCGGGTGCCAGGCACCAAAGCGTCGCCACCAGGGCGTGTCGCGGTGCCGCCCGTGACGCCGACGGTCAGCGTATAGGCGGCCGTTTCATTGCGGTGCGCGGCGTTGCGCATCAGATAGACCTGGATGACGTGCGGACCGCTGACAGCCAGCGGGCCCGAGAACCGGTTGCCGGACGAAGAGCCGATGAACATCGCCGCGCCGTTACTGCCGGGGGCGAGAATATTGAAATAAGCCGAAGCGTTGGTCGGTTTGAAGTCGACCGTCAGCGTCTGGCCGGCAAGGGCGTTGACGCTATAGCTGTGATCCTGATCGCCCTTTATGCTGCCCTTTAGCGTCGCCGAACTTGCGCCCTTGGCAAAGGTCACATCAGTCTTTTGCTGAGCGCCGGCTGGCGTCGCCAGCAACACCATGGCGGCGGCGAAAACGACGATATCGCTTCTGATCATCTCAGGTTCCCCCGGCAGGACACGAGCGCCCGACGGGCGCCACCGTGTACCAAAAGGTCAACATATTCCGCGCGAATAGTCAAAGCCCGGCGTTGCCGATATCGGATCGAGCAGGCATCGCGGCCATCGCCGTTTACCTTTTGCGCCGCCGCCGCTACGCCTCTCCCATGCTCCCCCTCGCCGGTCTCAAGGTCATCGACCTCAGTTCAGTCGTTTTCGGCCCCTATTGCGCGCAATGGTTTGCCGATCTCGGCGCCGATGTCATCAAACTCGAAGCCCCCGAAGGCGATTCCACCCGCCTGACCGGCCCCGGCCTTGAACCCGGCATGGCGGCGCTGTTCATCGGCTGCAACCGCGGCAAGCGTGGCCTCGTCCTCGACCTGAAAACCGCCGAGGGCCAGGCGGCGCTCGATCGCCTGCTCGCAACCGCCGATGTGCTGATGCACTCGATCCGGCCGCAGAAACTCGCCGCACTCGGCCTGGAGCCGGCCGCCCTGCTTGCCCGCCACCCGCGCCTGGTTTTTGCCGGGCTGCACGGCTTTGGCGAGGCCGGCCCCTATGCCGGGCTGCCGGCCTATGACGATGTCATCCAGGGCATGTCGGGCATCGCCGACCTGATGGCGCAATCGACCGGGGCGCCGCGCTACATGCCGACGATCATCGCCGACAAGGTGTCGGGCCTGACCGCCGGCATCGCCATATTGTCCGCGATCATCCGCCGCCAGACGACCGGCGAGGGTGGCTTTGTCGAGATCCCGATGTTCGAATCGGTCGTCGCCTTCAACTTTGTCGAACATTATTTCGGCCATCATTTCGACCCGGCGCTGGGGCCACTCGGCTATCCGCGCGTCATGGCGCCATGGCGCAAGCCGGTGGAAACCGCCGACGGCCATATCTGCATGATGGCCTATACCGATGCCAATTGGCGCGGGTTCTTCACCGCCGCCGGCGCCCCGCAACATCTCGCCGACCCGCGCTTTGCCAGCATCACCACCCGCACCCGCAATATCGACGCCATTTATGCGCTGGCCGCGTCGCTGCTGCGCACGCGGACCACGGCGGAATGGCTGGAACTGCTGGAGGTGGCGCAGGTCCCATGCGCCAGGGTCATCCCGCTGGCCGGGCTGGAGGCCGATCCGCACCTTGCCGCGACCGGATTTTTCACGCGGATCGACACGCCCGCCGGGCCGCTGCGTTACCCGGGCGTACCGGTGCTGTTCGATGGCGAACGCCCGCCGGTCAGCGCACCGCCGCACCTGGGGGAACACACGCGCGAAGTGCTGGCGGAAGCGGGTTTTAATGAGGCCGATATCGCGGCGCTGCTGACGAGCCGGGCCGCGCGGCAGGGGTAGCCCCTACCGCTTCGCCTTCATCGCGTCGCCTTCACCGCCTCCGGCGCGAAACTCTCCCCGAAATAATCCCCCGCATACCAGCGCGGCGGCTGCGGTGCGTCTGCGATGCGGCGCATGATTCCGGTGGTCAGCCGGGTGAAGCGCGCCGCCGCCGCCCAGTCCCAGGGCATCGTCATGTCGTCGCTGCGTTCGTGATAATGGTCGACGCGAAACGTGCGTTCGGCCGTCTCGCAACCGGTCCCGCCGCGCCGGTCGCGCCAGCCGGTCTTGAGGAACACCGCCGGCACCCCGGCGCGCACCAGCGCATAATGGTCCGACCGGGTGAAAATCGCTTCCGCCGGCTGCGGATCGGGTGACACGCTCAGCTTTTCGGCCTTTGCCGCCGTCACCACCGCCTTCATCATCGTCGATCGGTCGGCCCCGAACGGCACGATATCGGCAAAATCACAGGTCAGGATCGGCATGTCGAGATTGACCACCGACACGACGCGAGCCATCGGCACGGTCGGAAAATGCGAAAAATATTCGGCGCCGAGCAAGCCGCTTTCTTCCGCCGTGGTCACGACGAACAGGATCGACCGCCCGGGTTTCGCCTTCACCAGCGCGCGGGCGGTGTCCATCAGCACCGCGACGCCGCTGGCATTGTCCATGGCGCCGTTGAAAATGCGGTCACCCTCGCCCGTTTCTGCCATGCCGACATGATCGAGATGGGCGGACAGCATCACCAGTTCCCCGGCCAGCGCCGGTTTCGACCCCGGCAGCACGCCGATGATGTTGGGGCTGGTCACCCGCGTCGCCTGCTGGGCGCGGGTGATCGTGACCGTGCCGGGCAGGGCAAAGCCCGGCACCGGGCCCTTTGCCGCCGCCGCGCGCACCGCGTCGAAGCTTTGCGGGCTGCCGGCGAACAATTGCGCTGCTGCCGCTTCGGAAAGGGTGGCGCGCACCGCCAGCCCGGCGCCATCGCCCAGCGGCTGGCCATCGGGGCCGAGCAGCACCCGGCGCGGCAAGCGACCACGCGCCGCCAGCTTGGCCCAGGGCTGCCGCGCCGCATCGGCGATCGATCGCACCTGGATCAGCCCGATCCCGCCCGCTGCCAGCACCGATGCGCCCTTCATGCGGCCAAGGTGGGCGCCGATTTCGCTGTTGGTCCCCGGCGGCGTGCCAACCAGCGCCACGGCGATCTTGCCGGTCAGGTCGACACCGGCCAGATCATCGATGCCCAGCCTTTTGTCGCGGATGCCGAAGCCCACGAACACCAGCGGCGCGGTCAGCGTTTCCGCACCGTCACGGCTTCCCGACGACAGCACCATGTCGGTACCATTTGCCCAGACCGCGCTGGTATCGCCGCTGCGAAAGGCCATCGTTTCACCGGCCGACGTAAAACGGCTTTCGGCAAAATTGATGCGCTGGAACCAGCCGTCCGCGCCCTTCGGTTGCAAACCCAGCCGGGTAAATTCGGCGGCGACATGTTTCGCTGCCAGTTCATGCCCGCGCGTGCCCAGGCCCCGGCCTTCGAACAGATCGTCAGACAGGAAGCGCACCTCGGCCTCCAGCGAGCGGGCCAGCGGATCGACAGGCGGCGGCGCGGCGGCACCGGCGACAAGCAGCAAGGGAAGCAGCGCAATTCGCCGCAGCGGCATTCGGGTCGGGTTC
This sequence comes from Polymorphobacter sp., assembly GCA_049318305.1. Lineage (GTDB taxonomy): Bacteria > Pseudomonadota > Alphaproteobacteria > Sphingomonadales > Sphingomonadaceae > Sandarakinorhabdus. The sequence goes on along the minus strand of JBMOGO010000011.1, from coordinate 34,040 downwards.
ATTGCCGAAAGGCTAGCGATGACGCTAAACGCTGGCAACGCGTCGTTTGTCCCGGAGTTTTCATGCGCCTGTCGATTGTTGCTGCCCTGCTGCTCGCCACCCCGCTCGCCGGCCCCGTGCTGCTCGCCGCCCCTGTGGCGGCGGCGCCTGCCCCGGCTGCCATCGCCAGCCTGGTCAAGGCGGTCGATATCCCGCACGAACAATTCACTTTGCCCAACGGCCTGCGCGTCATCGTCCATACCGATCGCAAGGCGCCGATCGTCGCGGTCAGCGTCTGGTATCACATCGGATCCAAGGACGAACCCGCCGGCAAGACCGGTTTCGCCCATCTGTTCGAACATCTGATGTTCGGCGGCAGCGAGAACAACAAGGGCAGCTATATCAAGACGCTGGAAGGCATCGGCGCCACAAACCTGAACGGCACAACCTGGTTCGATCGCACCAATTATTTCGAAAACGTCCCCACCCCGGCGCTGCCGCTGGCGCTCTATTATGAATCCGATCGCATGGGCCATATGCTCGGCGCGATCACCCAGGAACAGCTCGATCTGCAGCGCGGCGTCGTCCAGAATGAAAAGCGCCAGGGTGACAACAACCCGCTCGGCCTGACCGAATATGCCAAGCTCGCGGCGCAATTCCCCGTCGGCCACCCCTATCGCCATTCGACCATCGGCAGCATGGCCGATCTCGACGCCGCCAGCATGGACGATGTGCGCAGCTGGTTCCGCTCCAACTATGGCCCGAACAACGCCGTGCTGGTGCTCGCCGGCGATATCGACCTCGCAGCGGCCAAGACGCTGGTGACGCAATATTTCGGCGATATTCCGGCCGGGCCGGTGGTGAAGCGCCTCGATACGCCGGTGCCGGTGTGGACCGAAACCCGCCGCGAAACCATGTACGACCAGATCCCGACGCCGCAGATCGGCCGCAACTGGGTGGCGCCCGGCCGGCTCGACCCGGATGCCGCGCTTGTCGATATCGCGCTGACCGTGCTGGCGGGTGGCAGCTCTTCACGGCTGTACAACGACCTGGTGCGCGAAAAGAAGCTGGCGGTGGCGGTCGGTGGCGGCGCCCAGGCCTTTGAAAAGGTTTCGATGCTCGAAATCGACGTGACCGCTGCGAAGGGAGTCGCGCCGGCCGATATCGAAGCCCGGGTCGATGCCGTGCTGGCGGATTTCCTTGCAAAAGGCCCGACCGCCGATGAAGTGTCGCGCGTCGTCACCCGCAATGTCGCCGGCACCATCCGCGGGCTGGAAGCCGTTGGCGGCTTCGGCGGCAAGGCGGTCGCACTCGCCGAAGGCGCGGTTTATGCCGGTGACAGCAATTTCTACAAGACCGAGCTGGCGACCTATGCCGCAGCGACGCCCGCCAGTGTGCAGGCGGCAGCGCGCAAATGGCTGGCGCGCGGTGATTATCGGCTGACTGTGCTGCCCGGCAAGCGCCCGGATGCCGAGGTCGCGGCGCCGATCAAGGCTGTCGCGTCGCCCGCCGCCCCCATCACCATCGCCACCCGCCCGCCGGCCCCGGCGCTGGGCGGGTCGCCCACCCTCACCGTTTCGCCGGTCGAACGCGCTACTCTGTCCAATGGCATGAAGATCGAACTGACCCGGCGCGACACCGTGCCCGTCGTGCAGATGCTGCTGTCCTTCGATGGCGGCAATGCCGCCGACGACCGCGCCCGGCTCGGCATCCAGAGCCTGGCGCTCAACCTCCTCGACGAAGGTGCCGGCAGCCTGACCGGGCCGCAGATCGCCGAGACGCGCGAGCGCCTGGGTGCCGCCATCGGCGCCAGTGCCGACAACGACCGCACCCGCGTCGCCTTGAACGCGCTCACCCCCAATCTGCCCGCGTCGCTGGCGCTATTCGCCGATATCGTCCAGCGGCCGACCTTCGATACGGCCGAGCTCAACCGCGTGCGCGGCCAGGTGTTGACCGGCATCGCACAGGAAGAAGCCGATCCCGGCAGCATCACCCGGCGGCTATTGCCAGTGCTGCTCTATGGAGAAGCCCACCCTTATGGCGTGCCGGGCACCGGCAGCGGCACGGTTGCCGGCGTGACAGCCGTGACGCGCGACGACCTGGTGGCGTGGCACAAGCGCTGGATCCGCCCCGACAATGGCACCTTCTTCGTCGTCGGCGACATCGGCATGGCCGATCTGCGCCGCCAGCTGGAGGCGAGTTTCGGCCAGTGGCGCGCCGACCCGGCGGTGGCCAAGGGCAGCAAGAGCTTCCCGGTCGTCGCCCCGCCCAAGGGTGCGCGCATCATCCTCGTTGATCGGCCGGGCAGCCCGCAAAGCTATATCCGCGGCGGCGTGCTGTTGCCGGTGAAGGGCAGCGACGACCCGATCGCGCTGCAGGCGGCGAACGACATCCTCGGCGGGTTGTTCAGTTCACGCCTCAACACCGATATCCGCGAGCAAAAGGGCTGGGCCTATGGCGTGCGCTCCGGCGTCTCCGATGTGCGCGATACGGTGTCGATGCAGATCACCGCGCCGGTACAGTCCGACCGCACCGGCGATTCGATTGCCGCGATGATCGGCGATGTGAAGGCGCTGACCAGCGACAAGCCGATCGACCTGGCCGAACGCAACAACACGGTGGACAACACGGTGCGCTCGCTGCCCGGCGATTTCGAACGCGGTGCGGCGCTGCTCGGCGCCATCGAAAAGAACGCCGTCTATGGCCGCGGCGACGATTATTACGCCCGGCTGGTGCCGCGCCTGCAGGCGCTGACGCCAGCCCAGTTCAACGAAGCGGCCAAGCTGCTGTCGACCGACAATTTCACCTGGATCGTCGTCGGCGATCGCAAGACCGTCGAACCGCAACTCGCCAAGCTCGGTTTGCCAGTCGAGGTGCGCTGAAAAAGGCTCAACCGGCTGGTCGGGACGCACGCGCCTCGATCAGCCGGCTGGCAGCGGCCAACACCACCGCTGCAGCCGCTGCCAGCCACAGCCCGGCAAGACCCAAGTGCGGCCACAGCGACGCGCCGGCGATAGCGCCGCCCAGCATTGCCAGCCACAGCGCCAGGAACGGCAGCCATTCCCAGCGCCCGCGCCCGAGCAGCACGCCGGCCAGCCGTTGCCCGATCTTGACGAGGTTGCCGGTCATGTAGGTCAGGCTGATGCGCACTTCGCCATCGGCTTCGAACACGGTGTTTTCGGCACCCATCGCCAGCGCCGTCGCCAGCAACGCCGGCAAAAAATGCCCGCCCCCGGCGAGGGCGGCAGCAATCGCCAGCGCGGCGCCCACGAGCAGCAGCACCGCCGGCCGGTGGTGGCGACCCGCGGCCCGCCCGGTCAGCGTGCCGCCCATCACCCCGACGACGAAGGCGCCAACCAGGCTGGCGGCAAGCGCCGCATGCTCGCCGCTGGCAATCAGCCCAACGCCGAGCCGCGTGGAATTGCCCGACATGAACGACAGAAAAAAGCCGCCGGTGGCAATGAAACCGGTCGCATCGACGAACCCCGCCAGCCCGGCAAGGCCGGTGGCGAGCAGCTGGTTACCGCGATCGAAGCTCTTCATGGCGCCCGCTATAGCGGGCTTTGGCTGAAAACCCGCGCCACCTTGTCCATGCCGCACCAATATAGATCATCCTGCCAGCCGGGCGACGGGAAGACGACACCCTGCATCAGCCCGCCCAGCCGCACCCGGCCGCGTTCGGCACCCGTCACGATGTCCATCGTCACCACCCATTCGCCGCCACGGCCATGGTCGTTGGTGATGATGGTGCCGCTGTCAGGAAACAGCAGCATATGGCTGGCGCAACCGATATCCCGGCGCTGCCACAGCGACTTGAGCGCCAGATCAAAGGCCTGCAGCATGCGGTTGGCGCTGTCATAGGCGATGACGATGCGGCGATCGGGGTCGACCAGCGGCGGGTTGGTGATGCTGCCGCCGGGCAAGCCGGAAACGGCGACAGCGGCATGATCGGCACTGTCGTCGACGGAAATGCGCAACAACCGGTTGGGGGTTTTGGCCACGCCCGCGCCGGTCATGCTGGTGCGATAGCGGTGGGCGCCATTGTCCATGAACCAGGCGCTGCCGGCCGCGATGACCGCGTCCCAGCCATGGCTGTTGCCGGTGCCTTCGCGGTAGGCCCAGTGCCAGGCGGGCTCGAGGACCAGCGCGCCGCCGTGCCAGTGCACGCGCCGGATGCTGTCGACCCCGACGACATAGACGGTATCGCCAACCGCGCTGAGCCGCGCCACCGAAGCTTCGGGCAGGGTCAGCGCCGCGACCTCGGTGAGCGTGTCGGGATCGACCAATGTCAGCCGCGCCGGCACGTTGTCGGACAGATTCTTGGTGGCGATTAGCCCGCAATCGAGGATGACAAAGCTGTTCCACGGCGCCTTAATCGGCAGTTCCAGCGCGCCCTTTACCTGGCAGTCACGGTCCAGCCGGTGCAGCCAGCGTCCATAGACGACATAGAGATCGCCATTCGGGTGAACCGCCATGCCGCCCGGCCACATCGGCCCGCCGGGCAGGCGCGGCGAGGCAGCGCAGGTTTGCAGTGTGACCGGGTCGATGCGTTCGACCTGCGCCGTGGTCGGCAGGCCGAAATTCGCCCGGAGCGCGCTGTGGGTGAGCAGAAACACCTCGCCCGGCGCGCCGAGCACGGTCATCGTCGACATCAGTGTCCGCCGGACGGTGGCCTGCAGCGTACCGGTTGGCGGCCGGTCACCGGCGCGTTGTTGCCGCGCCGGGCCGCCATCTTCGGCCGACCAGGGGCTGGCGAAGCCCCGGCTCACCCCGGTTGGCGGCGCCGGCGGCGCACGGCGATGATCCCGCCGACAACCAGTCCCAGCCCGGCCGCCAGCCAGCCGGCCAGCGCGCGCAGTTGCGGCCACAGGCGGTCGCGCTTGGCGTTCTCTTCGATCTGGCGCGGCGCGCTATACCCGGCCGGCATCTCGACCACCTTGTCGCCGCGGGCAAAGGCGGCATAGTCGGCGCGCATCACGCGCACCCGCGCCGGCTGAGCGGCGGCAAGGTTGCGGGTTTCACCGGGGTCGGCGACGATATCGTAAAGCGCCCACTTGCCGTCGCCATAGGGCGGCAGGTTCTTCACCAGTTTCCAGTTGCCCTTGAACAGCACGGCATTGCCCGACAATTCATAGCCGATGGCTTCGTCCGCCGGGTGGACCCCGGCTGCCCCCGCCAGCATCGGCGACAGGTCACGGCCCGACATCTGTTCGACCTTGCGACCGGCAAAAGCGGTTGCCGGTGCGACCCCGGCGAGCGCCAGCAGCGTTGGCGCGATATCGGTGACATAGGCAAAACCGCTTGCAATCCCGCCCTGCCGCAGCGCCGCATTCCCCGGCCAGGCGATGATCAGCGGCACCCGCAAGCCGCCTTCGCTGGCGGAGAATTTATAGCCGCGAAACGGCGCCGCCAGCGCGCTGGCAAAGCCCTTGCCGATGGCGGTAAAGCTGCCTGGTCGGCCCTGCTGGTCGGGCTCCGTGTTGTAGTAATAATTGACGCTCCAGACGTTGAGCGCGCCGACCATCGGGTCCGTGGCCTCGGGGCCGTTGTCGGACAGGAAGACAAAAACGGTGTTGTCATAGGCACCTGTTGCCTTCAGATGCGCCACCAACCGCCCGACCTCGCGATCCATCGCCGTTGCCATGCCGCCATAGGCCGCCATGGCATGGGCGCGCTGGGCCCGCTCCGCCGGTGACAGGGCGTTCCAGTCGGCAGTGGTGGCCATCGTCACCTGCTGCACGCCGGCCGGCACCAGGCCGCGCGCGATCGCGCCGGCGCGGCGGCTGTCGCGCAGCACCGTCCAACCGGCGGCGTAACGGTCCTTGTACGCGGCGATATCGGCATCGGGCGCCTGCACCGGAATATGGTTGGCGAGGAAGTTGACGCTGGCGAGGAACGGCTTGCCGCTGGCCCGGCCGCTGTCGATATACTGGATGGTCTTGTCGATGATGAAGCGCGACGAGTAGAAATCCTTCGGCAACGTCGCCGGCTTGCCATCCTCGGTCCAGGCGGCGGTTTCATACAGCAGCAAATTGGGTTTCTGCTCGAAATTGTCGGCGCCCGACTGGCCGAGCGCAAAGGCGCGATCATAGCCCTTGCCGGTCGGCAGATTGCTCGGCCGGTTGCCGAGATGCCATTTGCCGGTCAGGTAGGTACGATAGCCCGCCGCGCGCAACCGGTCGGCGATGGTGACGACTTTGCCATCCAGTTCAGCGGCATAGCCCGGCTTGCCCTGATGCACCGGCGGGATGGTTTCGGGCATGTTGCCCAGCCCCGCGCGGTGGCTGGGCACGCCGGTCTGCAACATGGCGCGCGTTGGCGAGCATGACCCGGCGACATGGAAATTGGCAAAGCGCGTGCCGCGTGCCGCCAGCGCATCGATGTTGGGCGTGGCGATTTCGCCGCCGAAGGCGCCGACATCGGTGAAGCCCCAATCATCGGCGAGCAGGATGACGATATTGGGGGCGGCCACCGCGGGCACGGCGGTGCCGAGCAGCAGGAGGAACGCCAGGCTTTTCATGCACCGATCAGCGGATTGAGGCAGCCCGTCCGCGCCAGCAACGGCTCGATACGGCCGCGTGCCGCCGCCGGCAGCGCAGCAAAGCGGGCGCGCAGGTCGGCCAGGCATTTTGCCTGATATTTGAACGTGCCCTGCGCATAGTCATGCCCCATGGCCGTAAAATCGAACATCTCCGAACCCGCCTCCAGCGCGGCAGCGTTGGCGAGCAGGAACGGGAAATACAGTTCGCCGATGATGCCGACCAGCGTTTCGACTACCGGCGACAAGGGCGCATCGGCGGCATCCCACTCGCCATCAACGCCCGACATGTCGTCGACATGCAGCAGCCAGCGCAGCGCATAGGGATAATCCCGCCGCAACATCGCCTCTGGCGTCGGGTCGACCCCCAATTGCGAAATCTGCCCGTACAGCCCGAATTCGGCGAGGCTCGGGCGGGTGCCAAACAGGCAGTGGCGGTCGGTGACGTGGCGCTCCAGCGCTGCCATGACGGCGCGGGTAGAGGCCTCGATCAGCGGGAAATTCGCTTCGGTGCAGCCGACAATCCCCATCCGCCCGACCTGGCGGCCGCGGAACATTTCGGCTGCGGCCTGCGATTGGGTGATGCCGCCGCCCTTCATCTGGTCGAACGCCAGCCAGCGGCTCATCTGCACCTGGTCGACCTCGCGCAGCCAGCGATAGCCGAACATCGCCTTGGTCAGCCATTCATCGGCAAAATCCTCGATGAGATGCCCGAGAAATGCCCGCGCCGGATCGGGCGGCACGATGCCGCGCGCCGCGTGGCGTACCTCAAGATCATAGATCAGCGGCGTCGAATCATTGGCAAAGCTGCCATCCGGATATTCGAGAATCGGGATCACCGGCGCCCGCACCTTGCCCGCCGTCGCCGCCAGCGCGCCGGCACCATGGGCCCAGACGTGCGGAATGCGGCGATAGCGCAAAACCGCGCGCAGCTTCATCGAATAGGGTGAACCCAGCGCGCCATACAAAGTGTAGTGTGCCGCCATCACGGTATCGGTCACAACAGATCCCTTTCGGTTATGTCGGTGCTGCCGGCCGGCAGGCTGAACATCATGCCATCTTCACCCACCGTGATGCGACCGCCGAAATGATCAGGCGCGTCGCCCAGAAACGCGGGATAGGCGAATTTGAACGGCATCGGCGGCACGACATGGTTGAGCACCAGCGCTTTCACTCCCGCCGCCCGTGCCGCATCGGCGGCGATTTCGGGGCTGCTGTGATAATCGAGAATGTCGCGGGTGATCTGCGCGGTATTGGCGACGCCCTTCTTCGCCAGCGCCGCGGTCAGCAGCTTGACCAGCGTCGGCTGCAGCGCCTCGTGCACCAGCAGGTCGGCGCCCTTTGCTGCCGCCACCAGCGACGGCGACGCTGCGGTATCGCCGCTCAGCACGACCGAGCGCCCCTTGTAGTCGAAGCGATAGCCGACCGCCGGATCGACCGGGGCATGGTTGACGCGAAACGCCGTGATCTTCAGGCCGCCTGCATCGACCAGCACCACCGGCGCTGCGCCGATGGCGAACGGATGCGCCACCGCCCCGGCACCCGCCGGCGGCATGATCGCCGGGCCGTGGTGCGCCGTGCGATAGCCATTATCCAGCGCATAGGCCGCGTTGAAGCCGGCAACGACGCGATCCACCCCGGTTGGACCCCAGACCGGCAGCGGCGACAGGTTGGGCTTGCCCGACCAGCGCATCAGCAGCATCGGCCCCATGCCGTCGATATGGTCGGAATGGAAATGCGTCAGCAGCAACGCCTCGGCGCGGCCGGTCGGCAGGCCCATCAGCGTCAGGTTGCGCGCACTGCCTTCGCCGGCATCGACAATGAAGACGCGGGCGCCGGCGATGACCATGGTGCACGGCCCGGCGCGCGTCGGATCGGGGAGCGGCGAGCCGCTGCCGCACAGGATGACGTGCAGGCCATCGGGGAGGCCGGCGCTGGCATCGCGCCCGGCGCGCTCCGCCGCGACCCGCGTCAGCAGCGCCGTGCCGATCTCGCGCTGAAAGACCTTTACGCCGATGCCGGCGACCAGGGCCAGCGCCGAAACCCCCAGCACCAGCTTGCCGATCATCCCCATGGTGCCGCCCTTTTCGTGTTTGGCCCAGCATGGCTGAATGAAATGGCATAATCAATGCCGATATATTGCACGGCGCGGCTTTGCTGCTAGACTGGCGCCCACAACCGGGCGACAAAGGCCCGCTAATGGGGAGAGAGCGGCCATGTTGCGCACCATCATGCGGATCGTCATCGGGCTTGTCGGGCTGCTGAACATTGCGCTTGGCCTGGGTTTCCTGCTGCAGCCGGCGCGCATGGCGGCGGATTTCGCCCTGTCGCCAATCGGGAGCCAGGGCCTCGCCAGCCTGCGCGCCGATTTCACCGGCTTTTTCATTGGCGCCGCGGTATTCGCCCTCATCGGCGCGTGGCGGGCCGACCCGAAACCGCTGCTGGTCCCCCTCCTCATGCTCGGGCTGGCGCTGACCGGCCGCGCGGTCAGCCTGGGTCTCGATGGCGTCGGCCCGCAGGCCTTGCCGCCGATGTTCATCGAACTGGTGATGCTCGTCCTGCTGCTGCTGGCGCGCCGCAGCTTTGCCAGGAGTTAGCGCGATGAAAACCGTCACCAAGGTGCTGCTCGGCACGGCAGCGGCGCTGGTCATCGGCGTGGTCGCCAGCCGCGACTACATCAAGCTCCATGCCCCCGGCTGGCTGGCCGGGCCGACCGAACCCAACCACCCGGTCAGCTGGGCACAGGGCCCGGCCACCGCACCGCAGGGACAACGCCCACCCAACATTATCCTGATCATGGCCGACGACCTGGGCTATAACGACATCAGCCTGACCGGCACCGGCGCCGGCGGAATCGCCACTCCCAATATCGATGCCATCGGCAAACAGGGCGTCACCTTCACCAACGGCTATGCCGGCAACGCCACTTGCGCGCCGTCGCGCGCCGCGCTGATGACCGGGCGCTACCCGACGCGTTTTGGCTATGAATTCACGCCGACCGACACAAAATTGCCGGCGTGGTTCCCGACCAGCGTGTTCCGCCCCGACGCGATGTTCGCGCGCAACATCGCCCATATGGAAACCGATTCACCGCACAAGGCGATCTTTGACGAAGCCGCCGCAGCCGCCGCTGCGGCCCCCGGTGGCAAGGGCGTGCCGGCGTCGGAAATCACCATCGCCGAACAGCTGCGCTCGCGCGGCTACCACAATATCCACCTCGGCAAATGGCACCTGGGCGAAGCCGAGGGCATGCGGCCCGAGGACCAGGGCTTCGATGAATCGCTGGGTTTCATCATCGGCGGCCAGATGTTCCTGCCCGAAAACGACCCGGGCGTCATCAATTCGAAGCAGATGTTCGACCCGATCGACAAGTTCCTCTGGGCCAACCTGCCCTATAGCGTGCAGTTCAACGGCAGCCCGCGTTTCGCGCCCGACCGCTACATGACAGACTATCTGACCGACCAGGCCGTGGCCGGCATCAAGGCCAACCGCAACCGGCCCTTCTTCATGTACCTCGCCTACAACGCCCCGCACACGCCGCTGCAGGCGCTGAAATCCGATTATGACGCGCTGCCGCAGATCAAGGACCATCGCTTGCGGGTCTATGCCGCGATGATCCGCGCGCTCGATCGCGGTGTCGGCAAGGTCATGGCGGAATTGAAGGCACAAGGGCTGGACGACAACACGCTGGTGATTTTTTCTTCGGACAATGGCGGCGCCAACTACATCGGCCTACCTGAAATCAACCGGCCCTGGCGCGGCTGGAAAGCCAATTTTTACGAAGGCGGCATCCATGTCCCCTTCATGATGCGCTGGCCCGGCCAGATCGCGCCGGCCAGCAGCCTGTCGGCACCGATCAGCCATTTCGACATCTATGCAACCGCCAGCGCCGCCGCCGGCGTGCCCTTGCCGGCCGATCGCGCCATCGATGGCGTCGATGTCATGCCCTATGTGAAGGGGCTGGCCAAAGGCGTGCCGCACCAGGCGCTGTTCTGGCGCAGCGGCAAGTATCGCGTCGTCCGCGATGGTGACTGGAAACTGCAATCGCTCGACCTGCCGCGCCGCGATGTCCTGTACAACCTTGCCGTCGACCCGACCGAACGCACCGATGTCGCGGCTGCCAATCCGGCCATCGTCACGGCATTGCTCGGCAGACTGAAGGCGCATGATGCCCAGCAGCGGCCGCCGGCCTGGCTGTCGCTGGTCAAGATACCGATTGCCATCGACCGACCGCTCGGCACGCCGCCGAAACCGGGCGAAGCCTATGCCTATTGGTCAAATTGACCGGAATTGTTAAACACTTCGTATGATTAACGAAGCCAGTACGCCTTCGACCGATGGCCGCCGCCGGCGTTCAGAGCAAAGCCGCGACCGCATCGTTGGTGCCATGATGGCCCTGGTCAAGGAAGGCCAGCTCAACCCGGTCGCGGAGGATGTCGCTGCCCGTGCCGAGGTCGGCCTGCGCAGTGTCTTTCGCCATTTCAAGGACATGGAGAGCCTGTACGCCGAAATGGCGTTGCGGCTGGCACGCGTCTATCAGCCGGCGATGCTGCCGTTCCACAGCACCGACTGGCGGGGCCAGTTGCACGAGGCCATCGATCGACGCACGATGATTTTCGAACAACTGCTGCCGTTCAAGCGCGCCGCCGACGCGCATCGCCACGAATCGGCGACGATCCAGGCCAATCATGCGATGACAACGCAATTGTTGCGTGCCCGGCTGCGGTCGTTGCTGCCGCCGCGCATGGCCGATGACCCGGTTGCGTTCGAGACGATCGACCTGTTGCTCAGCGTCGATAGCTGGCAGCGCCTGCGCCGTGAGCAGAACTTGACCCCGGCTGCGGCCCGCGAGGTCATCGAACGATTGGTGACTGCACTGGTTGGCGCGGACTGATCCGCAACCTCACGCCGTCGTTATGCAGCGACAGCCGAAACCGACCGGAGTTCGAAAATGCCGCATACAGCGCCCGCGGAGTAACTGATCGCCACCATATCGTGTCTATTGAGCAACACCATAACGAAAGTGACGAACAAATGCTGCAATGCAGCTATACAAGCCCGGCGCGAGCGCCATAACGTATTCGTAGCTGCTTTGACCGAGACCCCGTCATCCCCTGGATGGTCGAGAGGTGCGGCAAGCGGTTGGGAGAGGAACATTCAACCCCCAAGAGAGGGACAATGTTCCATGCGCCAACTTCTCGCCAGCGCCTTTGCGCTTGCTGCCATTGCTTCTGCCGCTCCGGCCCTTGCTGCCGATGAACCGGCGCCCGCTTTCAAGGTTTCCGGCTCGGTCGCTCTGGTGTCCGACTATCGCTTCCGCGGCGTTTCGCAGTCCAACAACGGCCTCGCCGTCCAGGGCGGCCTGACGCTCAATCACGAATCGGGCCTGTATGGCGGTTTCTGGGGCTCCAACCTCGCTGGCTGGGGCACCTTCGGTGGCCCCAACCTCGAACTCGACCTGTTCGCCGGCTACAAGTTGCCGGTTGGCGCTGGCACGCTCGATGTCGGCGGCACCTTCTACCAATATCCCGGCGGCGCCACGCTGACGTCGTTCTTTGAACCCTATGTCAAGTTCAGCGGCACTGCGGGTCCGGTCGCACTGACGGCCGGCGTGGCCTATGCCTGGAGCCAGTCGGCGCTCGGCAACTGGTCGAACGATGTGGACAGCCGCATCGGCGACAAGGAAGACAATCTGTATGTCTGGGGCGACGCCGCCTTTGGCATCAAGGACACGCCGATCACGCTGAAGGCGCATATCGGCTATTCGGACGGCAACCCCGGCCTGGGCCCGAACGGCACCAGCGTGGCGCCGACCGGATCCTATTGGGATTGGTTGATCGGTGCCGATTTCGTCGTCGGTCCCGTCACCCTCGGCGTTGCCTATGTCGATACCGACATCAGCGACACCAGCGCCGAATATCTTCGCCTGCAGCCGAACTTTTCCAAGTTCCAGATTCCGGGCGGCGATCCGATCTCCAACGGCAAGGTGGTGTTTTCGATCACCGGCGCCTTCTGATCGGACACGAGGCGCGAATCGAAGGGCCGCAGCGCAAGCTGCGGCCTTTTTTTGTTGCTGCGGTTTTGGGTCAGGCTCTCAGAAAAAATCCGCCCTTGGCACGCCGTTCGAATCATAAACCGGCTGCTTGGCGCTGACGGCATATTTGTGGCTGATGGCGCTGGTGATCCCGGCGCCCTGCATATGGCCGAGCATCCCCCGATAGGCGGGCCCGGCCAGATGCGATGCGAGGGCCTCCAGCCCGGTCCATTCCTCGAAGACATGCACCCGCGCCGGGTCATGCGGGTCGGCGGTCCAAGCGTAGGCGAGACAACCGTCCTGGGCCAGCGCCGCATCGATGTGCGGCTTCGATCCGGTCAGCGTTGCCCCGCGCTGCGCAGGATCGACATCGACAACGGCGTAAACAACTATGGTCACAACAAGCCCCTTCAGTGTTCGATGACAATGGCAAAACAGCGCCGGGCAAAGCGCCACTGCCCGGATTCACGAACGAATTCATCGTCATAGACACCGGCGACGCGGCGGACGTTGCCATCAGGAGTGCGCAGCACTTCGTGCGTCTGGCAACGCGCCGTGGCACGGTCCCCGGCGAGGCTGATCGGCCCGACAGCGCCGATGAAGCTGACCGCTTCGAACTGCGCCATCGCCCCCAGCCACAACGCCACGATGGCGTCACGCCCCGACACTTCATGCCCCATCAGGTTCCAGGTCGCGTCCGCGGCCCAGGTCGCGCCCCAGGCCGCGGCATCGCGCCGGCTGACGGCGTCGCCATAGGCGGCAACAAGCTCGCTGATGGCGAGGCGGTCTTCAAACAGGCTGGTCATGCGCCTCTGGTCGCTGCCCGGGCCGCATCCGGCAACTGGCAAAACTGCGCGGCATTGCTCTCCAACGCTTGCGCCATTAAGGTCGGTCGCTTCGTGCCCGGGGGACTCAGCGCGTGAAAGACTCGGTTATCGGCATCATCATGGGGTCAACGTCCGACTGGACGACGATGAACCATGCCGCCGAAATCCTGGCGACGCTGGGTGTCGCTCACGAAACCCGCATCATCAGCGCCCATCGCACCCCCGACCGGCTGTATGAATACGCCCGGGGTGCCGCCGGTCGCGGCATCAAGGTCATCATTGCCGGTGCTGGCGGCGCCGCCCACCTGCCGGGGATGACGGCCGCGATGACGGCGCTGCCGGTGCTCGGCGTGCCGATGCCGACCAGCGCGCTGGGCGGACAGGACAGCCTCTATTCGATCGTCCAGATGCCGGCGGGCATTCCGGTCGGCACGCTGGCCATCGGTCGCGCCGGCGCCGTCAACGCGGGTCTACTCGCTGCCGCCATCCTCGCCCTGTCCGATGCGGCGTTGGGCGAACGTCTCGCGGCCTGGCGACAGGAACAAACCGATTCGGTCGTGCTGGCCCCGGAATCGCATTTGCCGTGACGCCAGTCACACGGGTGAAGCAATGATCGAACCCGGATCGACCATCGGGATCCTGGGCGGTGGCCAGTTGGGGCGGATGCTGGCGCTCGCTGCCGCGTCGATGGGCTATCGCGTGCATGTGCTGGCCCCCGAGGCGGAGCTGCCGGCCGGCGATGTTGCCGCCGAAGTCACCCGCGCCGGATACGGCGACCTGAAGGCGCTCGATAGCTTTGCTGCCGCTTGCGATGTCGTCACCTTCGAATTCGAGAACATTGATACCGCCGCCATCCGCCATGTTGCGGCACAGGTGCCCGTCCACCCCGGCGCCGCCAGCCTGGAAGTGGCGCAGGACCGGCTGGCGGAAAAGCGCTTCGTCGAACAACTGGGCGGCCGTCCCGCCGCTTATCGCGCCGTCGACAGCCGCGCCGGGCTGGACGCTGCCATTGCCGAACTCGGGCTTCCGGCAATCCTCAAGACCCGTCGCATGGGCTATGACGGCAAGGGCCAGGCGCGGCTGCACGGCCCCGCCGACGCCGATGCCGCCTGGGCCACCATCGGCGGCCAGCCGGCGATCCTGGAAGCGTTCGTCGCCTTCACCCATGAATTTTCTGTCGTGTTGGCACGCGGCCGCGATGGCGAGATCGTCACCTGGCCGGTGCCGCACAACCACCATGTCGCCGGCATTCTCGATACCAGCCGCGTGCCCGCCCCTCCGGAAATCGCCGTGCTTGCCGATGCCGCCACGGCGCTGGCGACGCGGGTCGCCGATGCGCTGGGCCATGTCGGCGTGCTGACGCTGGAGTTTTTTGCCACGGCTGATGGCCCGGTGTTCAACGAGATGGCACCGCGCGTCCATAACAGCGGACATTGGACGATCGAAGGCGCTCGTGCCTCGCAGTTCGAAAACCATATCCGCGCGGTCTGCGGCCTGCCGCTGGGCTCGACCGAATTGACCGCGCCCGACGTCCTGATGAAGAACCTGCTCGGCGAAGACGTCCATGACTGGCACACGCTGCTGGCCGACCGCCGCGCGCATCTGCACCTTTACGGCAAAAGCGAAGTCAAGCCGGGCCGCAAGATGGGCCATGTCACCTGGCTTTGACCGTGCCGCGGCCAAGCCGCGCGCCCCATGGCGCCGCACCACGTGCACCGGCTAGGGTCGTGCCATGACAGCCACCCCTTCCATGAACCGCGCGCTGACGTTCCTGTTCGTCACCGTGCTGATCGACGCTATCGGCTTTGGCGTCGTCATCCCGGTGCTGCCCGGCCTCATCGTCTCGCTAACGGGCAAATCGCTGGCCGGCGCCGCCGAAGTCAGCGGCTGGATCATGTTCCTGTATGCGACGACACAGTTCATCTGCGGCCCGGTCATCGGCGGCCTGTCGGACCGGTTCGGGCGGCGGCCGGTGCTGCTCGCCAGCCTGACGGCGTTCGGCGTCGACTATCTCGCAATGGCGTTCGCGCCCTCGCTGGCCTGGCTGGTGGTGGCACGGCTGGTTGCCGGCGTCACCGGGGCCTCGTTCCCCACCGCCTATGCCTATATCGCCGACATTTCGCCGCCCGAAAAACGCGCCGCCAATTTCGGCGTCATCGGCATGGCCTTTGGCTTCGGCTTCATTATTGGCCCGGCGCTGGGCGGCATCGTCGCGCAATATGGCGAGCGGCTGCCGTTCATGCTCGCCGCCGGGCTTGCCCTCGCCAATGTCGCCTATGGCTGGTTCGTGCTGCCCGAAAGCCTGAAGCCCGAGAACCGCCGCGCTTTCGACTGGCGGCGCGCCAACCCGGTCGGCGCCTTGATGCGGTTGAAGGCGCAACACCCGCGCGTGCTGGTGCTATCATTGACGGTGTTCGTCTGGACAATGGGCTATCAATCGCTCTACGCCACCTGGAATTATTTCGGCATCGAACGCTTCGGCTGGAGCCCCGGCGAAGTCGGCTGGAGCCTGGCGGCCGTCGGCGTCAGCGGCGCGCTGGTGCAGGGCGTGCTGTCACGCCGGCTGATCCCGCGGTTCGGCCAGCGCAACATCGTCGTAGCCGGCGGGTTGTCGGCGATCGCGGGTTACCTCATCTATGCCTTCGCCGGCGCCGGCTGGATGATGTATGTCGGCATCGCCGTTTCGGCGCTGCAGGGCCTCGTTTTCCCCTGTTTGCAGGGCATGATGTCGGCGGGCGTCGCCCCGTCCGAACAGGGCGAACTGCAAGGGGCCGTCAGCAGCATCCAGAGCCTGTCGTCGATCCTGGGGCCGCCGCTGATGACTGGCAGCTTTGCCTATTTCTCGGCGCCGGGCGCGCCGCTCTATATGCCCGGTGCCCCGTTCGTGCTGGCGGCAGGGTTCAGCATCCTCACCCTGGCAATCTTTGCGCGCGCCGTCGGCATGGGCGCGGGGCAGGCAGCGCCAGTGGCGGCGGAATAGCGCTGCATTCGATTTGGAAAAGAGCCCAAGGGGCCACAGCCGGTGCCGTATACCCAGCCAGAAATGCGGTCCCCGGCCAAGGTCCCGGCCGCCGCAGGCATTGCCTCTAGCGCCGCGCCAGGCCCTTCTGCTCCAGCCGCCATTGCAACTGGTCGAACCGATCCTGACCAAAGAACGGTTCGTCATCATGGACCATCAGCGGCACGCCATAGTGTCCACCCTTGCGCTGGTCGACCTGGTTGGCCTCGATTGCAGCGATGAAATGCGCCGGGTCGGCAGCAACGGCGGCGTCCATTTCGGCAAGGTCGAGCCCGGCGCGATCGGCGGCGCGCGCCAGATGATCGCCTTCATGCCAGTTATCGGTCGCGCCGTTCCAGATCAGCGCGCTGACTTCGGCGATGAAGGCCAGCCCCTTGCCCCGTTCCGTCGCCGCGACGCCGAGATGGCTGAGCCGGTGGATATGCGGCTGCTCCTTGGGGTAGGTCCGCGTCGCCGGGTCCATGAACACCGGGTCGGGGCTGGGCCAGCGATACGGCATCCCGAGGAACTGCGCCGTGCGATAGGTGTCCTTCATCAGGTAGAACACCCACAACGGGTCTGCATTGGCGAAAAAATCCGCCTGTCGTACCGCGATCGGATAGACGATCCGCACCCGGCAATCGACATCGAAAACGCGCGCCAATTCGACCAGCCGCGGCGTCAAAAGATAGGAATAGGGCGACCGGAACGACCAGAACAGATCAAAAGCGAGCGTCACAAAACGGGCAGTGCGTTCACACCAGTACGGATATTCAACTGGCCCTTCAGCCCGGCAAAGCGATGCACCTCGATGCCCTGATACTCAGGCAGCGCCACCATCGCCATCATGGCCTGCGGGCTGGGGTAATAGGCCAGCGCCACCATGTCCCACAGCTCCTCGACCTGGCCGAGGATGAGCCCCGTCACATCGGCGCTGAACAGCCCCTTGCCGCCGACCATTTCCAGGCATTTCATCACCGCGGCGCCATAGACGGCATAGGCTTGCTTGCCGGTCATCTCCGGGTGCGATCCGTCCGGATATTCCGCCTTGTCCTTGAACTTGAGCAGATTGACCATGACCATCGGGCCATTGTCATCCCCGAAGAAAAACGCCTTGGCCTGGTCCGGCTCCGGCATCAGGGCGTGGCTGTACTGCATGGTTCAGGCCTTTCGCGTCTTGGCGATGAAGCCGTTGATCAGCGCGGTCAGCTGTTCGGCGGCGTCTTCCTGCAGGAAATGCCCGCCCGGCACGATGAGGTGATCCTGGCCCGCGGCACCCGGAATCCGCGCCTTGATCAGCGCTTCGCCGCCCTTGGTCACCGGGTCATTGTCGGAAAAACAGGTCAGCACCGGTTTGTCGAATGCCTCCAGCACCGTCCACGCCGCGATGTTCTCGGCCACCGAGCCATGTTCGGGGGTCACCGGCACCAGCGTCGGGAATTGCCGCGCGCCTTCCTTGAAACTTTCGTCCGGGAACGGCGCATCATAGGCGGCGATCTCGGCCGCGGTCAGCTGGCGCGTGGTGCCCATGTTGACGATCATCCCGGCCGGGAAGTTCGGGATGGTCTGGCTGATCGTCAACCACTGCTGGAAACCGTCGCTCATGCCCGTCCCGGTCGGCAGGCCGGTGTTGGCGATGACCAGCCGGGCAAAGCGATCCGGGAACGCCGCGACCAGCCGCAGCCCGATCAGCCCGCCCCAATCCTGGCAGAACAGCGTGATGTCGTGCAGGTCGAGAGCGAGCAGCCACTCGCTCATCCAGGCGACATGGCGTTCGAAGGTATAATCGGTCCGCGCCGCCGGTTTGTCGGATTTGCCGAAACCGATCAGGTCGGGCGCAATGACCCGGTGCCCGGCGGTAGCGAGCGGACTGACGAAATTGCGGTACAGGTATGACCAACTCGGCTCGCCATGCATGAGCAGCACCGGCGCGGCGCCCCGCGGGCCTTCGTCAAGATAATGGATGCGGAGAGCCGTGCTGTCCGCATCCATCACCTCGGCATAGTGCGGCGCAAAGTCGTACCCAACGAGACCGGCGAAACGTTCGTCCGGTGTGCGCAACACCTGCATGCGGCCCTCCAGCTTATGACATTATCAATGCCATAATTGCCAAGGCTCGTCAATCAGGCTTTCGCCGCCATCGCCGCCGGCAGCCGCAGCGAGGCGCGCCAGAAGAAATAAGCCGGAACCAGCCCGAGCCACGCCGCGCCGAACAGCACCCAGCGCACGCTTTCATCCCCCGCCATCGGCTTGAAGGCGTCCGACATCATGCCGAAAAACAACGGCCCCAGCCCCAGCCCGATCAAATTCTGGGCGAACACCATCATCGCCGTCGCCATCGCCCGCGCTTGCGGCACCACCAGCAACTGCGCTGTTGCATAAACCGGGCCGTAATAAAGCGAGTTCAGCGCCGTCGGGATGACCAGCAGCGCCAGCGCAAGCTGCCAGCTATCGACCATATAGCCGGTGAACAGCAGCGGCGCCGCAATCACCATGCCCAGCGCCGGCCCGGTGAGCAGGTGGCGCCGGTCGTGCCGGCCAAAGCGGTCTGCCAGCCAGCCGCCCGCCCAGGTGCCGAACAGGCCGGAAAGTCCCAGGATGACACCACCCCATAGCCCGATCTGCGACGCCGACAGCCCGTGCGTCCGCATGAAGAAAATCAGCCCCCATAGCGATTTGCCATAGCTGAGAAACGCCACCACCCCGGCACCGGCGGCGAGCAACAACCAGGCGCGGTTACCGAGCACCTCGGCGAACGCTGCCTTTGCCGAAAGCTGCGGCACGGCCGGTGCCGCGGCCCGCAGCGCCGTCGCCGCGCGGGCGGCGCGCGGATCGCGCAGCACGAACCAGACGAACACCGCCATGACGATGCCCGGCATACCGACGACGGTGAACGCCGTACGCCACCCCACCGAATCGGCCAGCACTCCGCCGATGACCACCCCCAGCAGCGTGCCGATGGGGATGCCCAACCCGTAAAAAGCAATCGCCGACGATCGGCGTTCCAGCGGCACCATGTCGGAAATCAGCGAATGCGCGGCCGGCATACATCCGGCCTCCCCCACTCCGACGCCGATGCGCGCCAGCAGAAGCTGCCCGAAATTCTGTGCCAGGCCGCTGATCGCGGTCATCCCGGACCACAGCACCAGCGACACGGAAATCAGCTTGACCCGATTCGCCGCCGGACGGTCGGCATAGCGCGCAATCGGGATGCCGAGCACCGCATAGAACAGCGCAAAGGCCAGCCCGGTCATCAGCCCCAATTGCGTGTCGGTCAGGCCGAGGTCACGCTTGATCGGCTCCGCCAGGATCGAGATGATCGATCGGTCGAGGAAATTGAGGATATAGACGACCAACAGGGTCCACAGCAGCAGCCGTTCGGAATTCACCCGTTCTTGTGCCGCAGCTGGCACCGACGCCATGCGCAATTCCTCCCCATGCGGCCGATTCCGGCGCGTGTCGGCGAAGGTGGCGGGATACGCCGGAATTGGCAAGCGGCGCGCGGCGATGCGTCAGAAATCAAAAGCCGGAGCACTCTCGCGCGTCGCCAGCATGAACGCATCCGCTACCAGTTCCAGCGGCGCCAGGTCACAATCGCTACGCCTGGCCGCGATGAGACCGACAAAGCGCCGATACAGGGCCGGATATTCACCACTGTCCACGAGCGGCTGCGGAACATCGTCGATGAGCACGCTCTTGCCGCCATCGCGCAACAGCAGCACGCCATCGCTGGTCTCCACGCTGATGTCCCAGCTTTGCGGGCCGGTCTGCCGGAAATCCAGGTCCGCCGTCACCGGTGCCGTGCCATGCGCCATCGCCAGCGTCGCGGCAATCGGCGCGCCGCGGCCCGCCGGTACCACCAGATGCGCCGCCGTCACGCGCAGCGGCAGCGGCAGGATTTCGGTCACAATGGACAGCGCATTGATGCCGGGGTCGAACACCCCCATGCCGCCCGCCGCCAATATCCAGCCCTGCCCCGGGTGCCAGACGCGAATATCCTCCCGCCAGACGATACTGACGCGCGTCACGCTACGGTCGGCGAGCCAGACCTTCGCCGTCGCCACGCCGGCAGCGGCGCGCGAATGCCAGCTGGCAAACAGCGTCAGGCCGCCGGGCCGCAGCCCGCGCACCTCAGCCAGGGTCGCCCCCGGCGGCTTTTCCAGCATCACATGCCAGCCCGCCGCCAGAGCCGCTGACGCGATTTCGTGACGCCTGACCGGCGGCGTCGCGATCGACACCGCGTCGATTGCCAACCCGCTGGCCCGCAAAGCAGCGATGTCGGGGTAATGCGCCACACCCTCCACCCGCGCGTTGCGGCTAACCGCCGCCACCAGGTCGAACCCCACGTCTGCCGCAATCGCCGGCAGATGCTGGTCCCGTGCGATCTTGCCGATTCCGATGAGCGCAAGGCGGATGGGCGTGGTCATGTCGCCACCGCTAGCGCCTTGCGCCGCCCGGGCCTAGTGTCGCTGCATGACCGTCACGCCGAAACCCCCGCTCCGATCCCGCGCCTGGTTCGACAATCCCGCCAACCCGGACATGACGGCGCTCTATCTCGAACGCTATCTCAACTTCGGGCTGTCAGTTGCCGAACTGCAATCGCAGCGCCCGATCATCGGCATCGCCCAGACCGGCAGCGACCTTGCCCCGTGCAACCGCCATCACCTCGTCCTCGCCGACCGGGTGCGCGACGGCATCCGCGACGGCGGCGGCATCCCCATCGAATTCCCCATCCACCCCATCCAGGAAACCGGCAAGCGCCCCACCGCCGCCATCGACCGCAACCTGGCTTATCTATCGCTGGTCGAGGTGCTGCACGGCTATCCGCTCGATGGCGTCGTCCTCACCATCGGCTGTGACAAGACCGTGCCTGCCTGCCTGATGGCCGCCGCCACCGTCAACATCCCGGCCATCGCGCTGTCGGTCGGCCCGATGCTCAACGGCTGGCACAAAGGGGAGCGCACCGGGTCGGGCACCATCATCTGGAAGGCGCGGCAGATGCTCGCCGCCGGCGAAATCGACTACAAGGGGTTCATCGAACTCATCGCCTCCTCGGCGCCGTCCACCGGTTTCTGCAACACCATGGGCACTGCGACGACGATGAACTCGCTCACCGAAGCGCTCGGCATGTCGCTGCCCGGCTCCGCCGCCATCCCGGCACCGTACCGTGACCGCGCCCAATCCGCCTATGAAACCGGGCTCGCCATCGCCGAAATGGTGCGCGCCGACCGCAAGCCATCGGACATCCTGACCCGCGCCGCCTTCCTCAACGCCATCCGCGTCAACTCGGCCATCGGTGGATCGACCAACGCCCCCATCCACTTGAACGCCATCGCCCGGCACATGGGCGTCGAACTCAGCCTCGATGACTGGCAGGAGCACGGCGCCGGCATCCCGCTGCTGGTCAACCTGCAACCCGCCGGCGAGTATCTGGGCGAAGACTATTACCACGCTGGCGGCGTCCCCGCCGTTATAGGCGAACTGCTCCGCGCCGGGCTGCTCGATGGCACCGCCCTCACCGCCAACGGCCGCACACTGGCGGACAATAACGCCCACGCCGCAACCCAGGACCCGCGCGTCATCCGGCCGCTGTCCGATCCGCTGCTCGCCAACGCCGGGCTGACCGTGCTGCGCGGCAATCTGTTCGACGCCGCGGTGATGAAAACCAGCGTCATCTCCGCCGACTTCCGCGCGCGTTACCTGTCCAACCCCGCCGACCCCGACGCGTTCGAAGGCAACGCCATCGTCTTCGACGGGCCCGAGGATTATCACGCCCGCATCGACGACCCGGCGCTGGGCGCCGATGAAAACAGCTTCCTCGTTATCCGCGGCGTCGGCCCCATCGGCTTCCCGGGCGGCGCCGAAGTCGTCAACATGCGCGCCCCCGCTGCCCTCATCCGCGCCGGCATCGATGCCCTGCCCTGCATCGGCGACGGCCGCCAGTCCGGCACCTCCGGCAGCCCGTCGATCCTCAACGCCGCCCCCGAGGCCGCAGTCGGCGGCGCCCTCGCCCTGCTGCGCACCGGTGACCGCATCCGCATCGATCTCCGCCTGCGTACCGCCGACATGCTGGTGCCCGAAACCGAACTCGCTGCCCGCCGCGCCGCGCTGGAGGCCGCCGGCGGCTATGCCATCCCGCCGCCGCAAACCCCCTGGCAGGAAATCCACCGCGCCATCACCGGGCAATATCCCGGCGGCGCCGTCATCGAAGCCGCCGTTCCGTACCAGCGGATTGCCCAGACTCGCGGGTTGCCGCGGGACAGCCATTGAAGGTCAGGGCCTCCGGCGGCTGGGGCCTTAGGCCCCAGACCCCAGTTGTGGGGGCGGTGCTTTGACTTGGCGGGTTGTTCAGCGCCGGGAGCGGGATATTCTGGGCGAGGGGCTGCTCTGGTCGCCGCGCGAAAACGCCCTGTTCTGGACCGATATCATCGGCCGCAAACTCTGGCGCCTCTCCTTCGCCGACAACAGCCTGCACCATTGGGAGATGCCGGAAATGATCGGCTGGATCATCGAGGCAGCAAGCGGCGGCTTCGTCATCGGCCTGCAATCGGGCTTTCACCACCTCAGCCTTGACCCCTGGCGCCTGCAACCCATCGCCAACCCACACCCCGAACGCCCGGCCAACCGCCTCAACGACGCCAAAGCCGATGCCCACGGCCGCATCTGGGCCGGGTCGATGCCCGTCCATGGCGGCACCCCCGCCACCTGGCCCGCCACCGGCGCACTCTATCGGCTCGACCCCGATGGCAACATAAGCCGCCACGACGACGGCCTGACCATCGCCAACGGTCCCGCCATCAGCCCTGATGGCGGTACGCTGTTTCACACCGATTCCGCCCGCGGCACCGTCTATCGCTTCGCCCTGCACCCCGACGGCAGCCTCGGCCCGCGCACCCGCCACCTCGCCTTCAACGCCAGCGATGGCGCCCCCGACGGCATGACCTGCGATGCCGATGGCGGCCTGTGGATCGCCTATTACGGCGGCGCCCGCGTCGCCCGCTTCCACCCCGACGGCACGCTGGACCGCGCCATTGCGCTGCCAACCCCGCAAATCACCAACGTCACCTTCGCCGGCCCGGCGCTCGATCGCATGTTCGTCACCTCTGCCGGCGATGGCCTTCCGGATGACCCATTCGCTGGCGCCCTGTTCGAAGTCGATTCCGGCGCAATCGGCCTGGCACCGCACCGCTTCGGCGGTTGATGCGCGCTACCGCTCCTTGCCGGGCAGCCGCTGCTGGAACCCGACGAATTCGCTGTACCGGTCCGACAGCAACGCCAGGCGCGCATGCACCTTTGCACTGCCGATCACCCGCACCACATCATCGACCAGCAGGTTAAGCAACGACGCCAGCGCCGTATTCATGTCCCAGAAATGCCCCAGGCTCACCTCGGCGGCGAGGATATGCGGGGTCAGGTCGCGCGCCCAGGGGCAATAGGGGTCGGTCACCACCACCACCGGTACGCCCGCCGCCACTGCTTGTTCAGCGAGCAACCGGAAATGCCGCGAGTAACGCCGGATATCGACCAGCACCAACGCATCGTCCGGTCCGGCCTCCAGCACTTCGCCATAATGGCCGGTCGCCGCATCGACGCTGCGGACGCACGGCCGCACATAGGACAATTGATGCGCAAAGCTTTCGGCCAGGCCGCGCTCGGTCTGGAATCCGGCGATATAGACCGTGCCGGCGCCGGCCAGCAGCGCCGTCACCGCCGCCCATTCCGGCGTTTCCGCCAGCCGGTAGACATCGGCAATCGCTGCGGTTTCGCAGCGCAGCCGCGAATCCGGCCCCGCCCCCGCCGCCGGCCGCAACAGCCAGGGTGCGTCGCCAAGCTCCCCGCGCAAATCGTCCTTCAACGCCGCCAGCCCCGAGTAGCCGATGGATTTCAGGAACCGCCCGACCGTCATGGCCGAAACCCCGACGCGCTGACCAATCGACGCGCCGGTTTCGAACGGAATGCTCGCCATATTGTCGAGCAGCCAGCCAGCGATCATCCGTTCTGCAACGGTAAACCGGTCGTAATTGTCACGAAGTAGCGCGGCGACCTTGTTCGGCATGTTGCATGGCTAACATGCAGGCCGGATTGATGGAAGCGTCTCGCCGCCTAGCCGCCCCGCGAGCGCCGCTCCCCACGCCGGTTGCCGCTGGTGGCCGACGACAGCCGCCGCGATTTCGGCTTGGGCGTCGCCGACAGCGGCGCCACGACCAGCGGCGCGCCGAGTTCCGGATCGAACCCCAGCATCCCGAACGATTCCGCCATGTGCCCCGGCACGTCCGCCGTCACATCGACCTTGCCGCCATCCGGCGCATCGATGACCAGCCGGCGCGCGTGCAGGTGCAGCTTGCGGCTGATCCCGCCGGTCAAAAACGCATCCTTGCCGCCATATTTGGCATCGCCGACGATCGGGTGGCCGATGGCGGCGGCATGGACGCGGATCTGGTGGGTCCGCCCGGTCAGCGGCATGAATTCCACCCAGGCGGCGCGCGACCCGGCGCGATCGATGACGCGGTAGCGGGTTTTTGACTTCAGCCCGGTTTCCGGGTCGACATGCATCTTTTCTCCGCCGCTGCCCGGCTGCTTCGACAAGGCAGCATCGATCTCCCCGGCCGCGACCTTGGGCACATCGATGGTCAGCGCCCAATAAGTCTTTTTGGCGTCACGGCTGGCAAAGCTCTTGGAGAAAAACGCCGCCGCCCGCGCCGTCCGCGCCAGTAGCAGCACCCCCGACGTATCCTTGTCGAGCCGGTGCACCAGCTTGGGCCGCGTCGTCATCTCATAGGCCAGCGCATCGAGCAGGCCATCGACGTGCGTGGTGATGCCGATACCGCCCTGCGTCGCCAGCCCCGGCGGCTTGTTGATGACGATGGCGTGCTTGTCCATGTAGATGACCAGCGACTGGATATATTCGATCTGCGCATCGCTCAGCGGTTCGCGGGTGCGCTCCACCGGCCGCGCATTGGCGGTTTCGGGGATGACATCGGGCCAGGCCAAAGTCTGGCCGGCGGCGATGCGGTCGCCCGTTGCTGCCTTGGCGCCGTTCAGGCGGACAGCGCCGGTGCGCGCCCAGCGCGAGACGATATTGAAACTGGTTTCCGGCACATGCCGCTGGAACCAG
Source organism: Polymorphobacter sp. (assembly GCA_049318305.1). Classification (GTDB taxonomy): domain Bacteria; phylum Pseudomonadota; class Alphaproteobacteria; order Sphingomonadales; family Sphingomonadaceae; genus Sandarakinorhabdus. The sequence goes on along the minus strand of JBMOGO010000011.1, from coordinate 8,549 downwards.
CGATCGAGCCGGATGCCATCGTCATCATCGGCAATGATCTGCGTCGGCATCAGGCGCGCCCCACAAAAACGCCGGTCATCAGCGCCAGGACAGAGCCCGCCACCGATGACACCGCATAGGCCGCCGCCAGGCCGATTTCGCCGCGGTTGATCATGTTGAAAACTTCCAGTGAAAACGCCGAAAAGGTGGTGAAGCCACCCAGCACGCCGACACCGAGCAGCAACCGAAGCTCCTCGCCGCCGCTATCGACCCGCGCCAGCCAGCCCGCCAGCAAGCCCATCGCAAAGCCGCCGACGATGTTGACCGTCCAGGTGGCGACCGGCAGGCCAGCGCCGAATTGCATCAGCGACCATTGCCCGACCAGGTAACGCAGGCACGCGCCGAGCGCCCCGCCAAGGGCAACCAGCAGCAGCGGCGGAACGGACGAAATCGCGGGCACGCGCGCTCCATAGCGCGTTATGGCGATTTAGACCAAATCGGCGAACAGCGCGCGGTCGCGAAAGCCGAAGGCGAGGCGCGCAGGGCCATAACGATCATAATGCCACAATCGCGCAAAGGCCTCGTCGATCATGCGGGCGATGTTGATATGGGCGATATGATTAGTAGGCATGGTGGCCGTTTATGGCAAACCGGTCATGGTCGAAAGCATTTGTCTGGCACCGCTACCCGGCGCATCATCACGCGCTTCACGGTCACAAGGGGGTATTATGACCAGCCAACCGCAGATCGCCCATGTCGTCATGCAGACGCGGCGGTTCGATGCCATGCTCGACTGGTATGCCAGCGTCTTCGGCGCCAGGGTCGTGCATGGCAATCCGGCGATGGCCTTCCTGACCTTCGATGACGAGCATCACCGCTTCGCTTTCATCAACCTCGATATCGTCGCCCCCGGCGGCCCCGGCCAGCGCGGCGACATCGGCGTCAATCATGTCGCCTGGACCTTGCCGAGCGCCGCCAGCCTGCTCAGCCTGTATCGCCGGCTGAAGGGTGAAGACATCATGCCCATCTGGCCGGTCCACCATGGCCTCACCCTGTCGCTCTATTATGCCGATCCCGATGGCAACCGCAGCGAGTTCCAGGTCGAGGCGCTGCCCCCGGGTGAGGCCGCCCAGTTCATCGCCGGGCCGGCGTTCGCTGCCAACCCGGTCGGCGTCGCCTTCGACCCCGACGCGCTGCTCGCCCGCTTCGAAGCTGGCGCGACCGAGATCGAACTGCTCGAAGCTCCGGACGGCCCAATGACCTTTCCGCCGCCGCTCCACTGATCGTCACGCCACGCCGAAGGTCCAGCCTTCGCTGACAGCGATGTCGGGCGTCAGCGCCGTTGGGCTCCACCATCGTGGCTGGCCGGCAATGCTGCGCAGGCCGGCTGCCGTGACGATCGCATCCCCGACATGATCGGGAAAGCTGTCGGCGAACCGCAGCGGCAGCGCGGCGCTGCCGAAATGCGCCAGCGCCGCATCCAGCGCCGGCTTTTCGCGCAGCTTGCCCCTGAACCCCGCCATCCGGGCAAAGGCCTGGGCATAGATCTCGAGGATCACCGGCCCCGCTACGGGGACCGGATCGAAGGGCCAGACCGGCCAGTTCAGCCGATGCAGCAGCCGCATCGCGGAAAGCGTCGCCTTGCCGACCTGCGACGCGCCGAGCAGCACGAAATTCGATGTCGGCGTGCCCAGCCGCGAGGCGGCATAGACCTGCTCGGTCACGCGCAGATGCGCCTTCAGATGGCGCGGACCATCCGCCGCCCCCATCCAGAAACTGTCCCGCCGGTGCGCGATGAAGCTGTGACCGCCCAAGTCCGCGTCTGCCGCCGCACGCGAGTCGATCTCCGCCCATAAATCCCGCGCCGGCCCAAGGAACGGCGGCACCGAGGCAAAACCGAAGCCGGCGTCCATCCCCACCAGCACATCGCCCGACAGGCCGCCCAGCCAGTCGAGCACACCAGCCCGCGACCAGACCCCGCCCGGCGGCAGCACCAGCCCCGGCGCCGCGCCACCGGCCTCACACGCCGCCACCTGCACCGAGGGGTGCCGCGAGCCGACCGCCCCCGACCAATCGATGCCAACGAACCGCGTGAACCTCAACCGCGCGCCGCCAACTGTGCCCTGGACGCTCCTCTCGCCCAGGCCCGTTCGATCAGCACCGCGATACGGTCCGGATCGGCCGCTGCATAACGGACCAGCACGGCTTCCCACCCGACATAATGCGGCGTCTGGAAAAACACCTCCGGCTCGGTTTCAATCAGCATCTCGATTTCATCAATTGTCGCGCGCAGCACGAAATGGTCGTCGGTCTTTCCCGTCACGACGAACATCTTGCCGCGCACCTTCACTGCCGGACGGCCATAGCTCGTCGATGATTCGGCACCCGGCAAGGCCAGCGCCAGCGCGGCGACCGCGTCCCAGTTCATCCGCCGCTCCGCTTGGCCGCTCGCCTTCTGGCCCATTCTGCCAGGCGTTCGGCAATCCGCGCTTCGCTGCCGCGCGGGCTCGGCGTGTAGAAGGTCTCTGCCGCCATCCCGTCGGGCCAGTAATCCGCGCCGGAAAAGCCGTCCTCGGCATCATGGTCATAGGCATAGCCTTTGCCGAAGCCCATCTCCTTCATCATCCGCGTCGGGGCGTTGAGGATATGGGCGGGCGGGCTGAGCGAACCGGTGGCGATAGCGCTGCGCTTGGCAGCTTTCTCGGCCTTGTAGGCGGCATTCGATTTCGGCGCGGTTGCGAGGTACAGGCAGGCGTGGACAATCGCCAGTTCCCCCTCCGGCGACCCCAGAAAATCATAGGCGTCCTTGGCCGCCAGCGTCACCGTCAGCGCATTCGAATCCGCCAGCCCGATATCCTCGCTGGCAAAGCGCACCAGCCGGCGCAGCAGGTACAGCGGCTCCTCCCCCGCGGTCAGCATGCGTTCGAGATAGTAAAGCGCCGCATCCGGGTCTGACCCGCGCAGCGATTTGTGCAGGGCCGAGATCAGCCCGTAATGCCCCTCCCGGTCCTTGTCATAGACCGGCATGCGCCGGTGCAGCAGCGCCGCCAGCGTCGCCGGATCGAGCGCTTCGTCGAGCTTCACCGCATAAAGCGATTCGACCTGGTTGAGGAGGAAGCGGCCATCGCCATCTGCCGAGGCGATGAGCGCGGCACGGGCGTCCTCGGTCAGCGGCAAGGGCCGGCCTTCGCTCGTCTCCGCCCTATCGAGCAGTTCGACGAGCGCCGCTTCGTCGAGCCGCCGGACGATCAGCACCTGCGCCCGGCTGAGAATGGCAGCGTTGAGTTCGAAACTGGGGTTCTCGGTGGTGGCGCCAACCAAAGTCACCGTGCCGTCCTCGACGACGCCAAGGAAGCCATCCTGCTGCGCCCGGTTGAAGCGGTGGATTTCGTCCACGAACAGCAAGGTCTTTTGCCCGGCCCGCGCCGCGTCGCGGGCTTCGGCGAACAGTTTCTTCAGCTCGGCGACGCCGGAAAACACCGCCGATATGCCGACAAAGCGCAGCCCCACGGCTTCGGCGAGCAGCCGCGCAATGCTCGTCTTGCCCGTCCCCGGCGGGCCCCAGAGGATGAGGCTGGAGAGCGTGCCGGCGGCCACCATGCGGCCGATGGCGCCTTCCGGCCCGGTCAAATGCGACTGGCCGACGATCTCCGCCAGTGCTTGCGGCCGCAGCCGCTCCGCCAGCGGCGGGTTAGGCGCTGGTGCTGCAGTCGTGTCGCCGAACAGATCAGCCACGACAGCCTTTCCTAGCTGCGGAAATACGGCTCGACCTTGCCCTTCAGCTTGATGGTGAGGGCATTGCCATACCGGTCCTTGGACTTGCCGGCAGCGACCTTCACCCAGCCTTCGGAGACGCAGTATTCGTCGACATTGGTGCGCTCGATACCGTCAAAGACGATGCCGACGCCGCGTTCGAGCAGCGCCTCGTCATAGTGCGGGCTGCGCGGGCTGGCGGCGAGCCGGTCCGGTGGGGTGTCGGTAATCGCCGGAGTTTCGGGCGCGGCGGGGGTGATTTCGGGTTCTTCGCTCATGCCGCGGGAGTGGCCTGTGCAGGCCAAAGGGTCAACCCCTGTTGCCAAAGCGCGCGATAAAACGCGAAAGGCCGCGCTGCCCTGGGGCAACGCGGCCTTTGCAATTTGCGACCGGCGCCTGAGATCAGGCTTCGGTTTCGGCTTCCGGTGCGGCGTCGGCAACCGGCGCGTCATCGGTCGGCAGGCCGGGTTCGGCGTTCGGATCAAAGGCTTCGACGAAGCCCGATTCTTCACGGTCGAACAGGTCGGCCGTGACATCGACGCCCTTGGCCTGCAGTTCAGCTTCTTCCGGCGAACGCGCGATGTTGACCTTGACCATCACGATGACTTCCGGGTGCAAAGCCACCTTCACGTCATGGATGCCCAGCGTCTTGATCGGCTTGTCGAGGACGATCTGGTTCTTGTGAACCTTGTGACCACCAGCAACCAGCACTTCGGCGAGATCGCGCGCGGCAACCGAACCGAACAGCTGACCGGTCTGCGAGGCCTGGCGGATCATGACGACAGTGGCGCCATCGACATCCTTGGCTTCGGCGCGCGCAATGTCGCGGCGCTTGGCGTTATCGGCTTCGATGCGGGCACGATCGGCTTCGAACTTCTTCTTGTTGGCTTCCGAAGCGCGCAGCGCCTTGCCGCGCGGCAGCAGGAAGTTGCGGGCAAAGCCGGGCTTCACATTGACGACATCGCCAATGGCACCAAGCTTTTCGACGCGTTCGAGCAGGATAATTTCCATGAAATCTACTCCTACTTCACGAGATAGGGCAGCAAGCCCAGATGACGCGCACGCTTGATGGCCTGGGCCAGCTCACGTTGCTTCTTGCCGGAAACGGCGGTGATGCGCGACGGCACGATCTTGCCGCGCTCGGACACGAAACCCTGCAACAGGCGCACATCCTTGTAATCGATGATCGGCGCATTGGCCCCCGAGAACGGGCAGCTCTTGCGGCGGCGGAAAAAGGGACGTCCCATGATCTATCCTTTCCGATCAGTACGCGCGCGGGGCGCGGGCGCCGTCGCGGTCGGGGCGGTCGCCGCGCGGGGCGCGGTCACCACGGTCACCGCGATCACCACGGTCGCCGCGATCCGGACGGTCGCCGCGCGGGGCGCCATCACGATCGCCGCGTTCACGCTCGCGCTCGCCGCGCTTCATCATTGCCGACGGCTCGGTCGGCAGTGCTTCGATGCGGACGGTCATGTAGCGGATGATGTCTTCGTTGAGCGCGACCTGGCGCTCCATTTCTGCAATTGCCGGCGCCGGTGCATCGATGCTGAGCATCACGTAATGCGCCTTGCGGTTCTTGGCGATGCGATAGGCGAGGCTGCGCAGGCCCCAATATTCGTTCGACGCAACGGCACCGTTGCCGTCGGCGATCACGCGCGAAAATGTCTCTGTCATCGCTTCGACCTGGGCAGCTGCCAGGTCCTGACGCGCGAGAAAGACATGCTCATAAAATGGCATGTGTCATCACTCCTTACCGATCGCTGACGCTGCACCATGCAGTCGCCCCTCCGGCTTGCTTCCAAACGACAACGCCGGGGACAGACCCCGGCGGCATCGAGTTGCGGCCTATGGCGGATGCGCGGGCGAAACGCAACCCTTGCTATGGCAACGGCGCCAGCAGTTCCGCCACCCCCGGCATCGTTTCCACCGACGCTGCAAACGTCGGCGTCACCTTCGCATGGCTCGCCTGTTCATAGGCATAGCCCAGCCCGAGCAGCGTCGCCTCGCTCCACGCCGGGCCGATGAAGCTCAACCCCACCGGCAGGCCCTTCACCGCGCCCATCGGCACGGTCAGGTGCGGATAGCCCGACACCGCCGCCAGACTGCCGGCGCCGCCGCCCGGACTCTGGTCACCCAGCACGGCATCGATCGGCCAGGCCGGCGAGGCGGTCGGCCCGACCAGCGCCACAACCTTCTGCGCCGCCAGCATGGTGTCGAGCGCTTCCTTCGCCAGCCGCAACGAGGTTTCCCGCGCCTTGATATAATCCGGGTCGGCCAGGCCCTTGGTGGCTTCAGCCTTGATGAACGTATCCTGCCCGAACAACCCCAGTTCGCGCGCCGGGTTGGCAGCGTTGAAGGCAATCACATCGGCGAGCGTGCGGGTCTTCACCGCCGGCGGTGTCGTCGCCAGATAGGCATTGAGATCGGCCTTCAACTCGGCGAGCAGCACCTGGAATTCATTCTGCCCGATGGTCCGCCGCTCCTTGGGTGCCTCCACATCGACCAGCACGGCGCCCTGCGCCTTGAGCACACCGAGCGCGGTTTCGAACACGGCATCGACCGGCACCGACCAGCCGGTAGTGAAGCGCATGATGCCGATGCGCACGCCCTTCAAGGCATCCGGGCGCAGCGCCGCCACATAATCCGCGCGCTTGCTGTCGGCGAGCGCGGTCGCCGCATCGGCGGGGTCGCTGCCCGCCATGGCGCCCAGCACCCGCGCCGCGGTGCGCACATCCACCGTCATCGGCCCCGGCGTATCCTGGCTGTGCGATATCGGCACGACATGGGTGCGGCTAACGAGGCCGACGGTCGGCTTCAGCCCGACGATGCCGTTGATGGCGGCGGGGCAGGTGACCGAGCCATCGGTTTCGGTGCCGATCGCCGCATCGACCATGCCGGCGGCAACCGCGGCACCGCTGCCCGACGAGGATCCGCACGGCGTCCGGTCGAGCGCGTGCGGGTTGCGGACCTGGCCGCCCGCGGCGCTCCACCCCGAAATCGAGGCATCGGCGCGGATATTGGCCCATTCCGACAGGTTGGTCTTGCCCAGGATGACGGCGCCGGCGTCCCGCAACCCGGCAACCAGCGGCGCATCGCGGTTGGTGACATTGTCCTTCAGCGCGAGGCTCCCCGCCGTTGTCGGTAGCGTGCCCCTGGTCTCGATATTGTCCTTGATGAGGATCGGCATGCCGAACAGCGGCCCGCGTGCCCGGCGCTGCAGATCGAGCGCCCGTGCCGCCGCCACCGCATCCGGATCGACCGCCAGCACGGCATTGATGCGCGGATTGATCGCGGCGATGCGCGCCAGCGCGGCGCGGGCGGCGGTTTCCGCCGGGCCTGCCGGCTGTGCCAGCGCCGACGATGCCAGCAAAACCCCGACCAACCCCAATGCCTGCAACTTCATGTCGTCCCCCGACCCATGCCGCAGGCGCCAAACGCGTGCCCGCTGCATCCCTATGCCGGGCGGACCGGTGCCGCGACAAGCGGCGCCTTGCCGCAATCGGCGTGACATTGTAAAAATCCGGAGTGTTCTGAGGAGAGCGGCGTTGCTGTGGTTGCTTGGAGTTTTTTTGGCACAGTCGGTCACCGCGCCGGCCACCGCGCCGTCCGATGCGCCGATTACCGTCACCGCGCCCACCGTGTCCGACCAGCAGATCGAAAGCCGCGCCAATGCCTATGTGCGCGGCGTGCTGCCGGTGGCGTCGTACAATCAATATGGCCGCTGGACGGTCGCTGTCTGCCCAAAAGTCACCGGTATCACCGATGACGCCGCGGCCATTGTCGCCGAGCGGGTCCGCGCGGTCGCGGCAGCAGCGGCGATCCCGCTCGCCGGCCCGCGTTGCAAGCCCAATCTCAACATCGTGTTCTCCGAGGATTCGCGGCGCACCGCCGCTGTCATCACCCGTCGCCGCCCCGGCCTCATCGTCCGGCTGTCGGGCACCGAACGCGACGTACTGCTGAAAGCGCCCCTTCCGGTGCGCTGGTGGCATGGGCTGGAGCCCGGCGATGGCAATGGTGTGGCGCTGGGACCGATGAGCGTGGCGCTGTCGTCGGCCGGCGGCACCAGCACCTTGCCCGTCGGCCCCAGCACCGTCATGACCAACAGTTACAACTCCAGCCTGATCGACACGCACCTGGTCATCGGCATGACCAGCGCCACCGCCATCGTGGATGTGCCGCTGGCGACCGGAAAATCGCTCGATGCCGTGGCGGATTATATCGCGATGGTAACGCTGGCACCGACACGGCTGCCGCCGGATCCGCCGGGCGTGCCATCGATCCTGGGGCTGTTCAGCAACGGCGATACGGTGGTCAGTGACTGGGACCGGGCCTATCTGTCGGCGCTGTATCGCATCACGCTCAACCGCGCGGCGTTGCGCCAGCGCCGGCAACTCGCCGGATTGATCGGCGACGACATCAAACGCTGACTTGCTTCGCCGCCAGCGCACGGACACTCTGACGTCGAAGGAGAACGGCTCGATGTTGCGATTTATTGTGGCTGCGGCGGCATTTTGCACCACCGCCGCTGCGGCGCAGGACACGATCACCGTCACCGCACCGAAAATCGACCCCGCCACGGTGGCGCCCGCCGCGCGCGCCTTTGTCCAGGGCGCGCTGCCAACGCCGGTGATGGGCCAATATGCCCGCTGGCAGGCGCCGGTGTGCCTCAAGATCATCGGGCTCGACGATGCGATTGCGGCCCGCGTCAGCCGCCGCATCACCAGCATCGCCCTGGCGTCGCGCGTTCCGGTTGCCGGCGCCGGCTGCGCGCCCAATTTGATCGTCTGGTTCTCGGGTGACGCTCGCCGCGACGTTGG